>NZ_JBSFNQ010000005.1:0-191993 GCF_053981115.1 Streptomyces sp. NPDC003691
GCGGCCAACCAGCCGCGGACCATCGCGGGCGGGACGATCGCCGAGGATTCCTTCCTGGTCACCAAGATCCTGATCGGGATCAATCTGGCCGTCTTCCCTGACCAGCGGCCTGCCGTCGCCGGGCCGGGCCAGCCGCCCCTGTCCGGCCGGAGCCCGGCGGGCGGGCCCCGGCCTCGCGGGAGCCCGTTCCGGTTCCGCCGCGAACCCGGCGGCCGGAGGCGGGTGACTCCGGGACCGGAGGCGGTGCCCGGTGGGCCGGCTCCGGTCCCCCCGGCGGGCACCGCGCCCGGTGCGCGCCGCCCGCGGCGCGGGGCCGGGGCGGCGCGGGGCGTCCGGCGGAGTCCCTACGATGCCGGGCATGAAACAACCGACCGCGCGGCTCCGCTGGGAGCGGCGCACCCAGACCCCGCTGCTGGTACTGGCCGCGGCCTTCGGGGTGGCGTACGCGGTGCCGATCGTCGCCCCGGACGCCGCCGGGTGGGTGCGCCGGCTCTGCACGGTCACCGAGTGGTTCGTCTGGGCCGTCTTCGCGGCCGACTACCTGACCCGGCTCGCGCTCTCCACCCGGCGGTGGCGGTTCGTCCGCCGCCATCCGCTGGACCTGCTGGCCGTCCTCCTGCCGCTGGTGGCGCCGCTGCGGCTGCTGCGCGTGGTGGCGACCCTGCTGCTGGTCGGCCGGCGGGCCCGGATGGCCCCGCAGATAACCCTCACGACCTATGTCGGGGGCGCGGTGGTCGGACTGATGATGTTCGGCTCGCTGGCCGTGCTGCATGTGGAGCGGGACGCGCCGGACGGGAACATCCGGACGCTGGGCGACGCGGTGTGGTGGTCGTTCACCACGATGACCACGGTGGGGTACGGGGACCATGCCCCGACCACCGGCCTGGGCCGGATCCTGGCGGTGGGCCTGATGCTCTCCGGGATCGCGCTCCTGGGTGTGGTCACCGCCAATATCGCGGCCTGGTTCATCTCCCGCTTCGAACGCGACACGGCGGCGGAGCGGCGGCAGACGGAGCTGCTGGAGGCGCTGACCGAGGAGGTGCGGGCGCTGCGGGAGCAGGTGACCCGGCTCTCCGCGGCGGCTCCCGGGCCGGGGGGCGACGGGGCCGTGACCGTGGAGGCCGTGGCCGGGGGACCGCCCGCCGGAGGGCCGGAACCGCCCGCCGGGGGGCCGGCGGTCAGCGGGCCCGCCGCCGGGGGTGGCACGGCCGGGGGTGCCGCCGTCATCGTTCCCAGATCCGGAACGCCCTGATCAGATAGGGCGAACGGGGCGCCCAGACCCCGCTGCCCGGATAGGTGTCGAAGGCGCCGTGCTCCGCGCACTCCCGGGACTGGTAGGTGGTCACCGGGCGGCCGGTCCGGTTGGCGAGGGCCTCGGCGGCCGCCCCGGACGGCAGCGCCGTACAGGCTTCGACATCGGTCCCGGCCAGCTCGTACGTCCGGCGGGCGCCGCGGAAGTCCTCCGCCGTCCAGAGGCAGAGCGCCCCGGGCGGGCAGTCGCCGGAGGCCGCCGGTGCGGCGGCGGGTGCCAGGCCGGTGGCGGGTGCCGTGCCGGTGACTGTGGGACCGGTAGCGGGTGCGGGTCCGGAGACCGCTGATACGGCAGCGGGCGGCGCCCCGGACGCGGCCGGGGCCGGGCCGGAAGCCGGCGCGATGACCAGGGCGAGCGCGAGGGGCGGGGCGTACAGGAGGGTCTTCGTCCGCATCCCCGCACCCTGGTCCCGGGTACCCCGCCGCCGGAAGGTCGGGGCCACCGGCTCACCCGAACGGGCGATCCGGGAGGAGTGGCGGGGGCGGTGCCATGCGGCCGGGGGTCCGGGGCGGGCAGTCACCGGCGGCCGCAGGCCCGGCGGGTGCCGGTGCGGGGCGGCCGGGGCCTTCGCCGTACGGCCGCGGCGGTCCCGTCACCGCCGGCCGGACCCCGGTGCCGCAACCCCGGTGCCGTACGGCGAAGGTCCCGCCGGAACCCGTGCGGGTTCCGGCGGGACCTTCGGCAGTGCGGGGCGGGCCCGGGCGGGGGAAGACGCCCGGGGCCGGTGTCCGGGCCCGGCCGCGGAGCGCGCCCGGAGAGGGCCGGACCTACGCGTACGGCTCAGATATGGCCGACGCCCGCGCCCGCCTCCGCGTTCGCGCCCCGCTTCGTCAGCAGCGCGACGAAGACCGCGACCACCGACACTCCGGCGGCGACCAGGCAGGCCAGGCCCATCCCCGAGATGAAGGTGGAGTGGGCGACGTCCGCGATCCTGGCGGCGATCTCCTGCGGGGTGCCCGGGGCGACCGGCGGCACACCCACCTGGACCGCCTCGGCGGCCTTGTCCAGCTCGTGCCCGGACAGCGGCGGCAGCCCCGCGTCGGCCCAGTTGCCCGGCAGGTCCTTGCCGACCTTGGAAGCCATCACGGCGCCCAGGACGGCGGTGCCGAGCGCACCGCCGATCTGCATCGCGGCCTGCTGGAGACCACCGGCCACACCGGACAGCTCCATCGGGGCGTTGCCCACGATGACCTCGGTGGCACCGACCATCACCGGGGCGAGACCGAGGCCCAGCAGAGCGAACCAGAGGGACATCAGACCGCTGCCGGTGTCCTTGTCCAGCGTCGACATACCGAACATGGCGACTGCGGTCAGCACCATGCCGCCGGCCAGGGGTATCCGCGGACCGGTCTTGGTGATCACCGCGCCCGCCAGCGGGGAGCCGACGATCATCATTCCGGTGAGCGGCAGCAGATGGAGACCGGCGTCGACCGGGCCCAGCCCGTGCACGTTCTGGAGGTAGAAGGTGACGAAGAACAGCCCGCCCATGAAGGCGATGGCCATCAGCACCATCAGGACCGTACCGGCGGCCAGCGGCACCGAGCGGAAGAGCTTCATCGGGATCAGCGGCTCGGCGGTCCGGTTCTCCCACCAGGCGAAGACCGCGAAGAGCGCGACGGACCCGAGGATAAAGGCCCAGGTCTTGGCGCCGCCCCAGCCCCAGCCCTCTTCCGGAGCCTTGATCAGCGCCCAGACCAGGCAGAACATGGCGGTGGAGAGCAGGGCGATACCGGGGATGTCGAAGGAGCGCGCGGTGTTCTCGGCGCGGTGGTCCCGGAGGATCACCAGACCGAGGACGACCGCGACGATCCCCACCGGGACGTTGATGAAGAAGACGGACTGCCAGCTCACCTTCTCGACCAGCAGTCCGCCGAGGATCGGGCCGCCGGCCGTGGAGGCACCGATGACCATGCCCCAGATACCGATGGCCATATTGAGCTTCTCGGCGGGGAAGGTGGCGCGCAGCAGTCCGAGCGCGGCGGGCATCAGCAGCGCGCCGAACAGGCCCTGGAGAACCCGGAAGGCGATCAGCATCGCGATGGAGTCCGAGAAGCCGATCGCGGCGGAGGCGGCGGCGAACCCGACGACACCGACCAGGAAGGTCTGGCGGTGGCCGAAGCGGTCACCGAGCTTGCCCGCGGTGATCAGCGCCACGGCGAGGGCGAGGAAGTAGCCGTTGGTGATCCACTGGACGTCGGCGAAGGTGGCGTCGAGGTCGTCGGCGATCACGGGGTTGGCGATGGCGACGATGGTGCCGTCCAGGGCGACCATCATCACGCCGATCGCGACGGCGAAGAGCGTCAGCCAGGGGTGGCCGCGCAGTCCGCCGGCGGGAGCCGGAAGATCGTTCTGGGGATCCTGCGGCGTCTTGTCGATGGTGGTCTGACCTGTCATGGGAACCGAGGTTAGTGACAGCCTCTGACAGTTGACAATCGATTTTATTAGCCGGTAACTGTCACTTCGGTCACAGGTACGCTGACCTCGTCCGCACGGCGGCGGAAGCCGGGAGTGACAGGGCGACGGAGCGCGAGGACCGGCACCGGCCGCCCCCGCGGCGGATGCGGTGCGGACGATACGGGACGGCGGAGCGCGGGGACGACGGGGGTCCCCGCGGACGCGGGCCCTGGCCCACCCGATCGTCGGGCCCCGAGGACGATCGACCACCGATGAGCGAGGGCATGAAGTTGACGGTCGGGCCGGCGGAGACCGGCGGGCTGCGCGAGCGCAAGAAGCAGCGGACCCGGGACGCGCTGGCGCGCGCGGCGCTGGAGCTGTTCGCCACGAAGGGGTTCGAGGAGACCACGGTCGACGAGATCGCCGAGGCCGCGGACGTCTCCCAGCGGACCTTCTTCCGCTACTACGCCAGCAAGCTGGAGGTCGCCTTCGCGGTACAGGACGTCGTCGAGGAGCACTTCGTCGGGGAGCTGCGGAGCAGACCGCCCGGGGAGAATCCGTTCGAGGCGCTCCGGAACTCGGCACTGGCGGGCTGGGACACGGTGGAGGAGACGATCGCGGAGATCGTCCCGGTCGACCTCCATATGCGGACCTATCTGGTGATCGAGTCCACCCCGGCGCTGCTGGCCGCGCACCTTCGCCGGTCGCTGGCGACGGAGGAGAAGCTCAGCCGGATCATCGCCGAACGCGAGGGCCTCGACGTCGATACGGACCCGCGGCCCCGGCTCGTGGTGGCGACGATGAGCGGTGCGATGCGGGTGGCGGCCCGGCTGTGGAGCGAGGGCTCCGACCACAGCTCGGCGGCGATCCGCGAACTCGCGGCGCACTATCTGAACCGGCTGACGCCCGGGCTGCTGGGGCCGTGGCGGGACTGACGGTCCCGGCGGGCGCGCCGGGACCGGGGCTCCGGGACGGCGAGCGCCGTGATCCCGGCTCCGGGACGGCGGGCACGGAGACCGCGGGTACGGGGATGGTGAGCACGGAGACCGCGGATACGGGGACGGCGGCACCGGAACGGCGGGCACGGGGACGGTCGCACCGGGCCGTACGGCCGCGGGCTATCGGCCACGGCGAGCGTTTCCGGCCATAACCGGAAGCAAGGGTTTCCCGGTCCGGACCGGGCAGGGATCCGGTGGCCGCCCGCCCCGCCCGGACCCCCGGCGGTCCGCCCGCCGTGACATTTCCGGTGAAGCAGCGGCCGGACGCGCGTAGACCAGCCGGGAGACCACTCCGTCCCGAGGGGCGACGTGAGCGCGCCTGACCCCTACGATGAGGCGTATGGGTGATGTACTGGCCGGAATTCAAGCCACATGGGAGTTCGTGTCCGACTCCGTGCACATCCGCTATGAACGGGGACACCGCACGCCGAAGCTGCTCTCCGCGCTCCGTGAACGCCGTATCCCCCACGAGGCGCTGGCGTCGGTGACTCTCTCCCCGGGCAAGCGGGGGACCGTCGTCCTGCACGCCAGACCCCGGCCCGGCGCGGACCCGCTGATGGCCGCGGCGGCGGGTCAGCTCAAGGAGGAGTGCGACCCGTACCGGCTGGTCCTGCCCGCCGACCGGGAGGACGCCGCCGTGTACTACCGCGACGCGCTCCGCGCCGTACTGCCCGCCGACGCCGACCGGCCCGCCGCACGGTACGTGGTGGCGGCCCCCGGCTCCCCCATCGCCTTCAAGGGGTACGACGGCCGGGCCTCCTTCGACGGCCGGTACGTGGACCTCCGCTGGTCGCGCACCGGCGCCTCGTCCACCAAGTGGAAGGCGGGCGACCAGAGTTTCGCGGTCGGCGAGCTGAGCGGGGTGGAGTGGCGCACGCCGGAGGGCCTGGACGGCTATCTGCGGCTGCTGCGCAGGGTGCCCGGCCCGTCCTCCCCGCCCGCCGGTGCCGACAAGGACCCGGCGGCGGTGGTTTTCGGGGTGCGCAGCGGTTCGGTCCACGAGTCCCTGCCGTTCGCCGCCGCGGTGCTGGAGTCCGTCCAGCGCTCCGGCCCGGCACCGGCGCTCGCACTGAACACGGGCCGCCGGGACCCGGCGGACATCGCCGAGCGGATCCGCCATCTCGGGGAGCTGAGGGACGCGGGCCTGGTCACCGACGAGGAGTTCACCTCGAAGAAGACGGAGCTGCTGGCGGAGCTGTAGGGGCGGGAACTCCGGGGCCTTCCAGGGAGGAGCCGTGCGCCTCTCCCGGAGCGGCTGCCCCGCGGGTAGCACCCTGGTATGACCTCCCACTCCGCTCCCGGGTATGACGTCGGCGTTCCCTGAGCTGCCTAGGCTGGCCGGGTGACTGCACCTTCCCCCCAGAGCCCGCTGTGGCGCACCGGCCACGAGCAGCTGCGGCTCCTCACCGCGGCGCTGCGAACCCCTTCGCACCCGGCCACGCCGCTGCTCGCCGACTCCCCGCGCGCCTGGCTGCGCCGTCTCCCGTACGCCGTGGTCGTCGTCGCGGTCGCGGCCCTGCTGCCGGTCACGGTGAACACCCTCAGCGATCTGTACGCGCTCACCGGTCCGGCCGCGGGGGCGCTGGCGGTCGCCCAGACCGTCCCCCTGCTGCTGGCCCCGACCCGGCCGCTCCAGGCCTGGTGGCTGATGTTCACCGCGGCTGTGATCGGCGCGATGGCGCTGCTGGGCGGGACGGACGGACATCCCTGGCCCTGGACCCCGATGGTGATCATCGGCTATCTGATCCTGCTGGTCTTCCTCGGGCTCCGGGAGTCCCGCCGCGCCCTGGTGGGGGTGTGGCTGGCGACCGGGGTCGCCGGTTTCGTCCTCGAACTGGTCCGGCCGGACCTCGGCCAGGGCTCCTGGCTGCTGCTGTTCGTGCTCTCCGGGGTGGTGCTGGTGGTCACCGGTGCCCTGCGGGAGCGCGGCGACGCCCAGCGGAAGCTGGCCGCACAGGAGAGCATCAGCGAGACGGAGCGGGCGCAGCGCACCCTGCTGGAGGAGCGGACCCGGATCGCCCGGGAGCTGCACGATGTGGTCGCCCACCATATGTCCGTGATCACGGTGCAGGCGGACTCGGCGCCGTACCGGATCGAAGGGCTGCCGGAGCAGGCGGCCGAGGAGTTCGCGGCGGTCGCGGCGAGCGCGCGGGAGTCCCTGACCGAGATGCGCCGGCTGCTGGCGGTGCTGCGCAGCGAGGACACCGGGGGCGAGCTGGCGCCGCAGCCGGGCGTCGACCGGGTGCAGCAGCTGGTGGAGGCGACGGTACGGGCGGGGGTGCCCGCGGAGCTGTCGCTGAGCGTCGGCCCGGGAGCGGTGCCGCAGGCCGTGGACCTGTCGGCGTACCGGATCGTGCAGGAGGCGCTGGCGAACGTGGTGCGGCACGCGCCGGGCGCCACGACCAGGGTGTCGGTGGTGTCGGACGGCACGGATCTGACGGTCGTGGTCGTCAACGGGGCCGCCGCGTCCCCGGCGGAGCCGCTGGAGCAGGCGGGGACGGGCCACGGTCTGGTCGGTATGCGGGAGCGCGTACGGTTGACGGGCGGCACGCTGGACACCGGTCCGCTGCCGGACGGCGGATTCCGGGTGGCCGCGCGTCTGCCGCTGACCTCGCCCGGGACGGGGGAGGAGACCGCGTGACCATCCGGGTCATCATCGTCGACGACCAGGCCATGGTGCGGGCGGGCTTTGCGGCGCTGCTCTCCGCGCAGGCCGATATCGATGTGGTCGGGGAGGCCCCGGACGGCCGGGCGGGGGTCGCGGTGGCCCGCTCCGTCCACCCCGACGTGGTCCTGATGGACGTCCGGATGCCGGAGATGGACGGGCTGGCGGCGGCCCGGGCGATCCTGAGCCCGCCGGTGGGCGTGGTGCATGTGCCGAAGGTGCTGATGCTGACCACGTTCGACGTGGACGACTACGTGTACGAGGCGCTGCGCGCCGGGGCGTCGGGCTTCCTGCTGAAGGACGCTCCCCCGGCGGACCTGATCTCGGCGGTCCGGGTGGTCGCGGCGGGCGAGGCACTGCTGGCCCCCTCGGTGACGCGCCGTCTGATCGCGGACTTCGCGGCCCAGCGCCCGGCGCCGCGCCGCGACCCCTCGCTGCGGCTGAAGTCGCTGACGCCGCGCGAGACGGAGGTCCTGGAGCTGATCGCGCGGGGCCTGTCCAACCAGGAGATCGCGAGCCGGCTCGTCGTCGCCGAGCAGACGGTGAAGACCCATATCGGCCGGGTCCTGGCCAAGCTGGACCTGCGGGACCGCGCCCAAGCGGTGATCTTCGCCTACGAGTCCGGCCTGGTCCGCCCGGGCGGCGCGTAGCGCCGCGGGGGCGGGGGCGGGTCCCCCCGGGGCTCCGGGAGCCTCGGGAGGTCAGGCGGAGCGCTTGCGGAACTGTTCGATCAGCGCCGCGTAACCGGCGTCGGCGTGGCCGTCGGCCGCCGCTCGCCGGGCCATCTCCAGGAAGAAGTCCGGCAGCCCGGTGCTGACGCCGAGCGCTTCGGCCTCCTCGCGCAGGTGCTCCATACCGCCCAGGTGAACGGCGACGGTGGCGTCGGTGGCCGGGTACTCGCCCTCGTCGATCTGCTGCGCGTACGCGGAGACATAGCCGCTCGTCACATTGATCGCGGTGCCGGCGAGGGCCGCGAAGGTCGTCGCCTTGACGTTCGCGGTGCCCAGCAGTGCGGCGCCTTGCAGGAAGCCGTTCAGCACACCCCACATGATGCCCAGGATGGACAGGTCGTACAGGGCGGACAGACCGTGGTCCTCGTCGAGGTAGACGGTTCCGGTCTCGCCCAGTGCCGCCAAGGTGGCCTCGTGCACCTGGAAGGCGGCCTTCGAGCCGGAGTAGAGCAGCGTGGCCTCGGCCGTGCCGATGGCATGGGGAAGGGCGAGGACCGCCCCGTCGAGGTACTCGCTGTCGAATCCGGCCGCCCACCCGGCGGCCTCGCGGGCCTGGGTGGAGCTGGAGGTGGTCAGGTTGACGACGGTACGGCCGGCCAGCGAGGGGCCGACCGGGTCCAGCAACTCGCGTACGGCGTCGTAGTCCGAGACGCAGACGACGACGAGCGGGCTCGCCTCGACCGCGCTCCTCACGGAGTCGGCCAGGGCGGCACCGTCGGCGACGAGATCGCCGGCCTTGGCCGCCGAGCGGTTCCAGACGGTGGTCGGGTGGCCCTTCGCCAGGAAGGCCGCGGCCAGCGCCCGGCCCATCAGTCCCAGGCCGATGACGGTGACCGGCGTTCGCGAGGCGGAGGGGGCGGGACGGGTGGTCATATGTGCTCCTGCGTTTGTCGTGCGGTGCGGGTCATGACGGATGTACGGATGGCGGGACGGGCCGGCCGTCCCGACGGCGGTCCGGCGGGCATTTCGGCGGGCGTTTCGGCGGGCGTTTCGGCGGGCGTTTCGGGGCCTCACCCGAAGAAGCCGACGATGCTGCGGATACGGCCCCCGGTGAACTCGACGACGTCGTAGCCGGTGGTGGCGGTGCCGAGCCGCCAGCTGAACAGCGCGCGGTCGTGGTGGGCGCCGACCACGGTGCCGAGGGTGAACCTCAGGTCGCCGAAGCTCTCCCGGGCGCGGCCGATCACCTCGGACAGTTCGGCGTGCCCGCGCAGGCCCGCGTGGTGGGGGTCGGTGTAGAGCGAGTCCTCGGTGAGGACGGATCTCATCAGTGCCATCCGGACGGCGGCGTCCCGCTCGTTCCAGATGTCGAGGTAGGCGTGGATCACCTCGGTGGTGTTCATGTTCCGGCTCCTTCCTTGCGAAAAAAGGGGGGCGGATCGCTGCGGCCGGGTCCCCCGCCGCAGGCCGGGACGGTCTCCTGCTCCGGTGCACGGATCCCTCCCCCGGTTGTACGCGCCGTCTCATCATTACACGGCGTGTAGAGATTGCACGACGTAGATTAGAAGAACTCTGTAAACTGTCCATGTGAGCGACCAGACGATGAGCCGCCGTGACCGGCTGCGCGCCCAGACCGGCGCCGAGATCAAGGCGATCGCCATGAAACTCATGGCGGACGGCGGCCCGAGCGCCATCTCGCTACGCGCGATCGCCCGGGAGATGGGGATGACGGCCGGCGCGATCTACAGCTACTTCGCCACCCGCGACGACCTGATCACCACGCTCATCGGCGACGTCTACACCTCGGCGGTCGACGCCGCCGAGGCCGCTCGTGACGGCGTCCCGGAATCCGATCCGGGCGGCAGGATCCTGGCCTGGGCCGAGGCCATGCGCGCCTGGGCGCTGGCCAACCCGCAGGGCTTCCGACTGATCTACGGCGACCCGGTGCCCGGCTACCGGCCGCCCGACGACGGCCCCGGCAACCGGGCCGAACTGCGTGCCTGCAACGGACTGGTCGGCCTCGTCGCCGCGGCCCGGCCGACGGCCCCGGCGCCCCGGTCCGAGGACCGCGCCTACAGCTGGGACGACTTCCACCCGGACCTGGTGGCCCATGTCCGGAAGGACTTTCCGGACCTGCCGCCGGCGGGTCTCGCGATGACGCTGCGCGTATGGGGCCGGATGCACGGGCTCATGGCCCTGGAGATCTACGGCCACCTGCGCACCTTCATCCACGACCCGGCCACGGTCTACCGCGACGAGGTACGCGACTTCACCGCTTCCCTCGGCCTCGGACCTTCGTCACCTCGCTGACCGGCGGGACGTTCCGCTCCTCCACGACCGGCGGGTCGGCGGGTCGGCGGGTCGGCGGGTCGGCCCACCCCTACCCCGGTACGACGGTGCAGTTGGCTCCCCGGTGGGACGTACCGGCCGGTGCCGTCTTCTTACCTTCCTCCCCGGTCGCACCCGCACCGGCGGGTCGCTGAGGAGGGGAGACGGCGATGCGCCGGTCCGGAAGGCTCAGGAGGGGGCTGGTGAGCGTCGCGCTCGCCGTGGCCGCGGTCTCGGGGACGGCCGGGTGGGCTTCGGGCACCGCGCAGGAGCCGGTGACCGGGCCGCCGCCGGGCACGGACGGGTGGAACGCCGACCGGTCGCTGGGCCGGGCACTGCCCGACCCCCGGACCGCCGGCCCGCGGGAGGTGGCCGCCTTCTTCGAGCGGCTGGCGCCCCGGCAGCGGCAGCGGCTGGTGGAGCGGCACCCCCTCGTCGTCGGCAATCTCGACGGCGCTCCGCCGGAGACCCGGTACGCCGCCAACGCCCGTGCCGTACGCGGTACGGCGTACGAGCGGCTCGCCCGGGACGGGCGGCGCATCCTCGCCTTCGACCCGCGCGGCCGCGGACAGGTCGCCGAGGTCCACGGCGACCTGGCGCGGGCCCGGCACGTGGCCGTGATCGTGCCCGGGGCGGACATCGACGCGGGCACCTTCGACCGGCCCGGCCGGGGCCACCGCGGTCCCACCGGTATGGCCGCGGCGCTGCGCGCGGCCGCCGGCGGCGATACGGCCGTGGTCCTCTGGACCGGTTACACCACCCCCGTCGGCATCGGCGTCGACGCGGCCACCGGCCGGCTCGCCGAGGCCGGAGCACCACGGCTGGCCCGGTTCACCCGCGGGCTGACCGCCGCCGGTACCGCCCGCCCGAGCCTCTTCTGCCACAGCTACGGCTCCGTGGTCTGCGGGCTGGCCGCCGAGCACGCCGACGTCTCCGACATCGTCGCCCTCGGCTCCCCCGGCATGCGCGCGGACTCCGTGCGCGCGCTGCGGACCGAGGCCCGGGTGTGGGCCGCCAAGGACCCCACCGACTGGATTTCCCGGGTCCCCAATGTCCGGGTCTTCGGGCTCGGCCACGGCGAGGACCCGACCACGGCCGCCTTCGGGGCCCGCCGGATCCCCGCCGAGAAGGCGCGCGGCCACGACGGCTACTTCGCGCCCGGCACCGACTCGCTGCACGCCTTCGCCGCCATCACCCGGGGAGAGGCCCGATGAACACCACCACCGCAACGGACCGGCCGACGCCCCGGCCGACGGGGCGACAGACGGGTCGACGGATTGGCCGGTTCGCCGCCTTCGCCGAGCGGGTCGAGCGCCGTACCCCGGCCGGCCGGGACCGGGCGGTCGACGGGCTGCGTGCCCTCGCCCTGCTCGCCGTGCCAATCGGCCACTGGCTGCTCGGCGGTCTCGACCTCGGCGACGACGGTGCCCTGCGCAACGCCAGCCCGCTCGCCGCCTTCGGCTACTTCGCCCCGATGACCTGGGTACTCCAGCTGCTGGGCATCTTCTTCCTGGTCGGCGGGTACGCCTCCGTGCGGTCCTACCACCGCCGTACCGGCTCCACCGCCGCCTGGCTGCGGGGGCGCACGGCCCGGCTGGGCCGCCCGGTCCTCGGTGTGGCCGCGGTCTGGGCCGTACTGATCCCCCTGCTGACCCTGCTGGGGGTTCCCGGGACGACCCTGCGGACCGGCACGACGCTGGTCGTCCAGCCGCTGTGGTTCGTCGGCGTCTACACCGTGGTCACCGCGTTCACCCCGTACTGCGTCCGCGCCTCCCGGGCCCTCGGCGTATGGGCCGCCGCACCGCTGCTGCTGTCCGTCGCCGCGGTCGACCTGCTGCGGTACGGGCCCTGGGCGGACGCCGTACCGTCGTGGCTGGGGCTGCTCACGATCCTGCCGGGCTGGCTGTTCGGCTATCAGCTCGGCGTGAGCTGGGGCGAGGGCCGGATCGACCGGGCGCGGGCCCGGCTGCTGCTGCTCGGCGGCGCCGCGCTCTTCGCCGCACTGCTGCTGGCCTTCGGCTATCCGGCGTCCATGGTCGGGGTCCCGGGCGAGGCCAGGACCAATTCGCATCCGCCGTCGCTGCTGGTCCTGGCGCTGGCCGCGGCGCAGAGCGGGGCGGCGATCCTGCTGCGGGACCGGATCGGACGGCTGCTGGCCCGGCCGAAGCTGTGGGCCCCGGTCGTGGTGGTGAACCTGTCGGCAATGACCATCCTGTGCTGGCACCAGACGGCAATGCTGGCGGCCGCGGTACCGGGGTCGTACGCCGGCCGGATCGCCGGGCTGACCACCGCGCCGGACACGCTCGGCTGGGTCTTGGCCCGGGTCGCCTGGCTGCCGCTCTTCGCCGTACTGCTGCTGCTCATCGGGCGGTACGCCCGGGTCTTCGAGACCCCGTGGCGCTCCGGCACCCCGGCCGCGGGCGCGCTCCGGGCGCTGGCCGGGCTGCTGGCGGCGGGCTTCGCGGTCTTCGCGCTGGCGCCGGTGTGAGGGGGCGGGGCCGCGCCGCCGGTGCGGGGTGGGGCACCCGTCGCCCCACCCCGCAACGCCGCCGGAGGCAGCCGCGTCCGGGGCTACTCGCGTGCCGCCGATGTCGACGACATGTCCGGGTAGCGGTCGCCCGCCACCCGGGCCGCGATCGGTTCCAGCAGGGCCAGTTCGTCCGCGGTCAGCCGCAGCCGGGTCGCCGCCGTGTTCTCCCGGACCCGTTCCGCGCGCCGGGTGCCGGGGATCGGGACCACCGGCAGGCCGTGCACCTCGGCCCGCTGGTGCACCCATGCCAGGGCGATCTGGCCCGGGGTCGCCCCGCGGGCCTCGGCGATCGACCGGACCGGCGCCAGCAGGGCCGCGTTGGTACGGGCGTTGTCGCCGGTGAAACGGGGCTGGTGGGCGCGGAAGTCGCGGGCCGAAAGATCGGCCGCCGCATCGGTGAAGGCACCGGTCAGGAAACCGCGGCCGAGCGGTGAGTACGGGACGAACGCGACGCCCAGTTCGGCCGCGACCGGTACGGCCGTACGCTCCACGTCCCGGCTGAACAGCGACCACTCCGACTGGAGCGCGGCGATGGGGTGGACGGCGTACGCCTCGCGCAGCTCCGGTCCCGTCACCTCGCTGAGGCCGATATGGCGGATCTTGCCCGCGGCGACCAGCTCGGCGAGCGCACCGACCGATTCGGCGAGCGGTACGGCCGGATCGCGGCGGTGCATGTAGTAGAGGTCCACATGGTCGATGCCGAGCCGGGCCAGGCTGGCGTCGATGGACCGCCGGATATAGGCGGGGTCGTTGGAGATCCCCCGGTAGTCGTCGTCGTCCGTACGGACGATGGCGAACTTCGTCGCCAGGGTGATCTCGTCCCGGTGGGCGCGGACGAAGGGGGCGAGGAAGCGTTCGTTGGCGCCGCGCCCGTAGGCGTCCGCCGTGTCGAAGAGGGTGACCCCGGCCGCCAGGGCCGCGTCCAGGGCGGCGCGGGCGGCGGGCTCGTCGGTGTCGCCGTAGAACTCGCTCATGCCCATGCAGCCGAGTCCCTGGACACCGACGAGGGGGCCGCCGGTGCCCAGCCGGGTGCGGGCGATCGGGGCGGGGTCCGGGTCGGGTACGCCGTTCATGACTGGTCGTTCCTTCCGTACAGCTCGATCTTGTGGTCCAGGACCGCGAGGGTCTCCTGCAGTTCCACGATCCGGGAGCGGACATCGCGGCGGGTGCGCTCCAGCAACTGTGCGCGTTCGTCGAAGGTGTGCTCGCCGAGCCGTACCAGCTCGGCGTAGCGGACCATGTCGGCGACCGGCATCCCGGTCAGCCGCAGCTTGCCGACGAAGGCCAGCCAGTCGAGGTCCCGGTTGGTGAAACGGCGCTGGCCGGTGTGGGAGCGGTCGATGTGCGGCATCAGGCCGATCCGTTCGTACCAGCGCAGGGTGTGCGCCGACATCCCGGTCCAGGCGGCGGCCTCGCCGATGGTGTAGCGGTCCTGCCCGTCGGGGCGGGGGTGCCCGGGGTGCGGCTTGCACAGGTCGACGGCGGTATCGCCGGAGCCGCTCTCGGTCAGCGTCGTCATGCCTTCCACGCTAGGACCTTCGAGTGCACTCCAGGCAAGCGCAGGCCCGGTGACCGGGCGGGCGGCTCCGGTCGGTGGTAAGGGCACGGGCTACCCTCGTGCGCATGCAGAGCCTGGCGACGACCGAGACATGGCCCGTACCCACCGCCGCCGCCGCGGTGGTCCGCGCGGACGGGACGGTGGCCGGGCGGTACGGCCCCACCGGGCACCGTTTCCCGCTGGCCTCGGTGACCAAGCCGCTGGCCGCCTACGCGGTGCTGGTGGCGTACGAGGAGGGCGCGGTCGAACTGGACGAGCCCGCCGGTCCGCCCGGTGCGACGGTCCGGCATCTGCTGGCGCACACCTCGGGTCTCGCCTTCGACTCCCCGCGGGTGAGTGCCGAGCCGGGCACCCGCCGGATCTACTCGAACACCGGCTTCGAGGTGCTCGCGGACCATGTCGCCAAGGCGACGGACATCCCGTTCGCCGAGTATCTGCGGCAGGCGGTCCTCGAACCGCTGGGCATGACGGCGTCGGCGCTGGAGGGCTCGGCGGCCAAGGACGCCGTGTCGACGGTGGACGATCTGGTGCGCTTCGCGGCGGAGGTGCAGGCACCGAGGCTGCTGGACGCCCGGACCGTACGGGACGCGATGACGGTCGCCTGGCCGGGGCTGGCCGGGCTGCTGCCGGGGTACGGGCGGCAGACGCCGAACGACTGGGGGCTCGGTTTCGAGATCCGGGACGGCAAGGCGCCGCACTGGACCGGCGCCGCGTCGTCGCCGCGGACCTTCGGGCACTTCGGCCAGTCGGGGACGTTCCTGTGGATCGACCCGGACGCGGGCGCGGCGTGCGTGGCGCTGACGGACCGGGCGTTCGGGCCGTGGGCGGTCGACGCATGGCCGCGGTTCACGGACGCGGTGCTGGCGGAGTTGCGCGCCTGACCGCTCGCGCGGGGCGTTGAGGGTCCCTTGTGCCCGGGGCCGCCGCCGGGACCCGGGGGGCCTTGTACCCGGGGCCGCCGGGGGCCTTGCGGTTCACGTCGCCTCGTCCGCGTGCGCCTGACGGTGCGCCTCACCCCTCCTCCGTGCGGGGAGCGCCCTGCTCCGAATCCGTGGATGGCCGGCCATCCGTCGTCTCTGGCCTGTCGCGCAGTTCCCCGCGCCCCTTCCGGGGCGCGAGGAGCCCCGTACGAGGCGCTGGGGGTCCCCTCGTACCGAAGGCATAGGGGGCGGAACTGCGCGCGCGACCAGCCGGTGCCCGTCGGTCGGCAGACAGCCGCTGCCGACCGGGCGCTCGCCGCGCCCGAACGCACCGCGCCACCGGGCGCAGTCGGCGGACCGGAGCACCGGCCCTCGCGCCGAAGGCGCAAGTGGGGCCGCACGGGGGAGCCACCCCGCTGTGAACAGGGCCCGGCGGTCAGCCCGGTATGCCGGGGAATTCCCAGATCAGGACCTCCGCCGCGGTGGACTCCGACGCCGTCAGGGTCAGGCCGCGGGTGTCGGTGAGGCGGGCCGAGTCGCCGGGGGCCAGGGTTGCGTCGCCGAGGACGACCGTGCCGTGGACGACATGGAGGTACGCGGCCGAGGCATCGGGGACGGCGGCCCGCTCACCGGGGCCGGGGCGGCGGACGTGGAGCGCCGCGCCCGCGCGGGGCAGCGGGAAGGGCTCGCCGTCCCCGACGCCGCGGACGACCTCGTACGCGGGCGCTCCGCCCGGCTCCAGCGGCAGCAGCCACATCTGGACGAACACCAGCGGCTCCGCACCGGAGTTGCGCTCGACATGGCGGACCCCGTCACCGGCGCTCAGCCACTGGACGTCGCCCGGGCGGACGACCGTGGTGTGCCCGGCGGAGTCCTCGTGGGTCAGCTCGCCCGCCGCGACCCAGGTGACGATCTCCGTATGGCTGTGGGGGTGTTCGGCGAAGCCGGCGCCGGGGGCGAGCCGCTCCTCGTTGCAGGCGATCAGACCGGCGAAGCGGAGGTTCGCGGGGTCGTAGTGCGGCCCGAAGGAGAAGGCGTGCGCCGTCTCGATGCCGGTGCCGGGCTCCCCGCCCGGATAGCGCTGCGCGGCGCGGCGTACGTCGATCACATGCCCCACCGTAGCCTGGGCGGCACCCCGCGGGATCCGCCCCGGCGGGCCGTCCCGGTCCGCGGATAAGGCAGTCTTGTCACGTGCCCGAACCTGGATCGAACGACGCCCACTCCCATTCCGCGACCCTGAAGCGACTGGAGCAGTCCTCCGGGCGGCTCGCGGCGAACGCCATCGCGCGGATGGACGAGACCCTGCCGTGGTACCGGGCGATGCCCCCGGAGAACCGGTCGTGGATCGGTCTGGTCGCCCAGGCCGGTATCGCCGCGTTCACGGAGTGGTTCCGGCATCCGGAGACCCCCCAGGCGATCTCGACGGACGTCTTCGGGACCGCCCCCAGGGAGCTGACCCGGGCCATCACCCTGCGGCAGACCGTCGAGATGGTGCGGACCACGATCGAGGTGATGGAGACCGCGATCGACGAGGTCGCGGCCCCGGGCGACGAGGCGGTGCTGCGCGAGGCGCTGCTGGTGTACGCCCGGGAGATCGCGTTCGCCACGGCCCAGGTGTACGCGCAGGCGGCGGAGGCCCGGGGCGCCTGGGACGCCCGGCTGGAGTCGCTGGTGGTCAACGCGGTGCTGTCGGGCGAGGCGGACGAGGGCGCGGTGTCCCGGGCGGCGGCACTGGGCTGGAACGCGCCGGAGCACGTCTGTGTGGTGCTGGGCACCGCGCCGGACGGGGACAGCGAGCTGACGGTCGAGGCGATCCGCCGGGCCGCCCGGCACGCCAAGCTCCAGGTGCTGACCGGGGTGCTGGGTGACCGGCTGGTGGTGATCGCGGGCGGCAGCGACAGCCCCCTGGCGGTGGCGAAGGCGCTGATCGGGCCCTATGCGGCGGGTCCGGTGGTGGCCGGGCCCGTGGTGCCGGACCTGCTGGCGGCGACCCGCTCGGCGCAGGCCGCGGCCGCGGGGCTGAAGGCGTGTTCCGCCTGGCAGGACGCGCCGCGGCCGGTACTGGCCGACGATCTGCTGCCGGAACGGTCGATCGCCGGGGATCCGGCGGCCCGGGAACAGCTGGTGGAGGAGATCTACAGACCGCTGGAGGAGGCCGGCTCCGCCCTGCTGGAAACCCTCAGTGTCTATCTGGAGCAGGCCAGCAGCCTGGAGGGTGCCGCACGGATGCTTTTTGTGCATCCCAACACCGTGCGCTACCGGCTGCGACGTGTGACCGATGTCACCGGATGGTCACCCTCCGACGTCCGTTCGGCGTTCACGCTGCGAATCGCCCTCATTCTCGGACGCCTGGCCGACGGAGATCTCCAAACCTAGGCTTTTGTGGGACACCCACAATTCCCCTGGCCGTTCTTCGTCCCTGTCCCCACGGGCGTCGGGGACGCCGCACAAGAGAGAGTGGGAGAGTGCTCGTACTCGTCGCTCCCGGCCAGGGCGCTCAGACGCCCGGCTTCCTGACCCCCTGGCTCGAACTCCCCGGTGCCGCCGACCGCCTTGCGGAGTGGTCCAAGGCCATCGACCTCGACCTCGTCCACTACGGCACCCAGGCCGACGCGGACGAGATCCGGGACACCGCGGTGGCCCAGCCGCTGCTGGTGGCCGCCGGGCTGCTCGCTGCCCAGGCCCTCGGTGATGTCCGTCCGGACGCGGTCGCGGGCCACAGCGTCGGTGAGATCACCGCCGCCGTCCTCGCCGGAGTCCTCGACGAGATCTCCGCGCTCCGGTTCGTCCGGGCCCGTGGCCTGGCGATGGCCGAGGCCGCCGCGGTGACCGAGACCGGGATGGCCGCCATGCTCGGCGGCGAGCAGGACGTAGTCGTCGGCCATCTGGAAGGGCTCGGCCTCACCCCGGCGAATGTGAACGGTGCCGGGCAGATCGTGGCCGCGGGCACCGCGGAGCAGCTCGCCGCCCTGGCCGAGAACAAGCCGGAGGGCGTTCGCCGGGTCGTCCCGCTGAAGGTCGCGGGCGCGTTCCACACCGCCCATATGGCCCCCGCGGTGGCCGTGCTGGAGCAGAAGGCGGCGGAGCTGACCGTCGCCGACCCGAGGACGCCGTACGTCTCGAACCGGGACGGAGCCGTCGTCACCGGCGGTGAGGAGGTCGTCGCCCGGCTCGTCGGGCAGGTGGCCAACCCGGTCCGCTGGGACCGTTGCATGGAGACCTTCCAGGAGCTGGGGGTCACCGCGCTGGTGGAGCTCTGCCCCGGTGGCACCCTCACCGGGATCGCCAAGCGTGCCCTGCCGGGGGTCAAGCCCCTGGCGCTGAAGACGCCGGACGATCTCGACGCGGCCCGTGAACTGATCGCCGAGCACACCGGCCCGGCGGCCTGACCACGGCCCGGACCCGGACAAGGAGAGCCGTACACATGGCGAAGATCAAGCCCAGCAAGGGCGCTCCCTATGCGCGGATCATGGGTGTCGGCGGCTACCGGCCCACCCGGGTCGTGCCCAATGACGTGATCCTGGAGACGATCGACTCGTCGGACGAGTGGATCCGGTCCCGTTCCGGCATCGCCACCCGCCACTGGGCCTCCGACGAGGAGACCGTGACCGCGATGTCCCTGGAGGCGTCGGGGAAGGCGATGGCGGACGCGGGCGTGGAGCCGCACCAGATCGGCGGTGTCATCGTCGCCACGGTGTCGCACTTCCAGCAGACCCCCGCGGTGGCCACCGAGATCGCCGACCGGCTCGGCACCGTCAAGCCCGCGGCCTTCGACATCTCGGCCGGCTGCGCCGGCTTCGGCTATGCCCTCACCCTCGCCAAGGGCATGATCACCGACGGCTCCGCGGAGCACGTCCTGGTCATCGGGGTGGAGCGGCTGAGCGACCTCACCGATCTGGAGGACCGGGCGACGGCCTTCCTCTTCGGTGACGGCGCGGGCGCGGTCGTCGTCGGTCCCGCCAAGGAGCCGATGATCGGCCCGACGGTCTGGGGCTCCGAGGGCGACAAGTCCGACACCATCAAGCAGACCGTGCCGTGGACGGACTACCGCGACGGCACGGTGGAGCGGTTCCCCGCGATCCGGCAGGAGGGCCAGGCGGTCTTCCGCTGGGCCGTGTTCGAGATGGCGAAGGTCGCCCAGCAGGCGCTGGACGCGGCCGGGATCACCGCCGACGAACTCGACGTCTTCATCCCGCACCAGGCCAATATGCGGATCATCGACTCGATGGTGAAGACGCTGAAACTGCCGGACCATGTCACGGTCGCCCGGGACGTGGAGACCACCGGCAACACCTCGGCCGCCTCGATCCCGCTCGCGATGGAGCGGCTTCTGGCGACCGGGCAGGCCAAGAGCGGCGACACGGCGCTCGTCATCGGCTTCGGGGCGGGTCTCGTCTACGCAGCAACGGTCGTTACCCTCCCCTAGTCACCGGATCCTCCGGACCGGCGGACGGAACCTCCGGACGCCATCCCTCTGACACAGAAACCAATCGAAGGAGCGCCACATGGCCGCCACGCAGGAAGAGATCGTCGAGGGCCTCGCCGAGATCGTGAACGAGATCGCCGGAATCCCGGTCGAGGACGTTCAGCTCGACAAGTCCTTCACCGACGACCTGGACGTGGACTCGCTCTCCATGGTCGAGGTCGTCGTCGCCGCCGAGGAGCGCTTCGAGGTCAAGATCCCGGACGAGGACGTCAAGAACCTCAAGACCGTCGGCGACGCCGCGAAGTACATCCTCGACCACCAGGGCTGATATCCGCCCAGGTCCGGGCGCTTGTCGCCGCCCCCCGGTGGCGCCGAGATATTCAGCACCCCCTACACGTGGAGAAAGAATTCCGATGAACTCGACCAATCGCACCGTGGTCGTCACCGGTATCGGCGCAACCACACCGTTGGGTGGCGACAGCGCATCGACCTGGGAGGGCCTGGTCTCCGGGCGCTCCGGAGCCAGGGCTCTCGAAGGCGAGGGCTTCGCCGATCTGCCGGTGCGGATCGGCGCCCCGGTGGCCGTCGACCCCTCCGAGGTCCTGCCCCGGCCGGTCGCCCGCAAGCTCGACCGCTCGGCGCAGTTCGCGCTGATCGCCGCGCGGGAAGCCTGGGCCGACGCCGGTTTCGAGAGCCCCGCCGGTGACGACTCCGGGATCGACCCGGACCGTCTCGGCACGGTCATCGCGTCCGGTATCGGCGGTGTCACCACCCTGCTCGACCAGTACGACGTGCTGAAGGAGAAGGGCGCGCGCCGGGTCTCCCCGCACACCGTGCCCATGCTCATGCCGAACAGCCCGTCCGCCAATGTCGGCCTGGAGGTCAACGCCCGGGCCGGGGTGCACACCCCGGTGTCGGCGTGCGCGTCCGGCGCCGAGGCGATCGGCTACGCGGTGGAGATGATCCGTACGGGCCGTGCGGACATCGTCGTCGCGGGCGGCACGGAGGCGGCGATCCACCCGCTGCCGGTGGCCGCGTTCGCCAACATGATGGCGATGTCGAAGAACAACGACGCGCCGGAGCAGGCGTCCCGCCCGTACGACACCGCCCGGGACGGCTTCGTCCTCGGCGAGGGCGCGGGTGTCGTGATCCTGGAGTCCGCGGAGCACGCCGCCCGGCGCGGCGCCCGGAGGATCTACTGCGAGGTGCTCGGCCAGGGCCTCTCCGCCGACAGCCACCACATCGCCCAGCCCGAGCCCACGGGCCGGGGCATCGCCGCGGCGATGCGCGGGCTGCTGGAGAGCACCGATCTCAAGCCCGAGCAGATCGCGCACCTCAACGCCCATGCCACGTCCACCCCTCTGGGTGACGTCGCCGAGGTGAAGGCGCTGCGCCAGGTCCTCGGTGACGACCTCGACCATGTCGCCGTCTCGGCGACCAAGTCGATGACGGGTCATCTGCTCGGCGGCGCCGGCGGTATCGAGACGGTGGCGACGGTGCTGGCGCTGTACAACCGCCTCGCCCCGCCGACCATCAACATCGACGAGCTGGACCCGGAGGTCGACGCGGACATCGTGCGCGGCGAGGCCCGGGCGCTGCCGCGGACCACGATCGCGGCGATCAACAACTCGTTCGGCTTCGGCGGCCACAACGTGGTGCTGGCGTTCCGCTCCGTCTGATCCCGTCTGCTTCCGGCCCGGTGTTCTCCCGGATCCGGCGGCGGCGCTTCCAGGGCTCGTACGGCCCCCTCCGGGGGGTGGTACGGGCCCTTTGCCGTGCCCGCCGCCCGGGTCCCGGCCCGGACGTCCGGGCCGCGTGGCTCAGACGACCTGGTGGAGCCAGCGGACCGGGGCGCCCTCGCCCGCGTACCGGAAGGATTCCAGTTCGTCGTCCCACGGCTTGCCCAGCAGCCGGGACAGCTCGGCCTCCAGCACGGTCTCGCCCCGGGCCGCGCGGAGCATGGCGGCCCGCAGCCGGTCCTCGGGAATCAGGATGTCCCCGTGGATACCGGTGACGGCGTGGAAGATGCCGAGGTCGGGTGTGGCGCTGTAGCGCTCGCCCTCCGCGGTGGCGCACGGCTCGGCCGTGACCTCGAAGCGCAGCAGATGCCAGTGGCGCAGCGCGGAGGCCAGCTTGGACGCCGTGCCCACCTCGCCGCGCCAGGAGAGTTCCGCTCTCCAGGTGCCCGGGGATGCGGGCTGCCGGATCCAGTCGAGCTGTACCCGTACGCCGAGTACACCCGCGACCGCCCATTCGACGTGCGGGCAGAGCGCGCGCGGGGCGGAGTGGACGTAGAGAACGCCGCGTGTCGTCACCGGGACCTCCAGTGTGGGACGAGGGTCGCCTTCCCAGCGCTCTCAGTAAACAGCATCAGGAGTGAATCTCCACAAAAGGGACAGTATGTGACGTGATGTAATTTACCGGAGCCGATGGGCACGATGCCTCTGGACCGACGGGAAAAAGCTACCGTGAGTGGGTGCCCGTGGGGTGACGTAATGTCGGTCCGGCGGGCGGTACGCACCAAGCTTTCACTCGGCAGGACCTCGGGGGCATCGACACGGAGGGGACACCGGGATGCGCGACCGGCACTCGGCGACGTACAGGACCGGAGACGGGACCAGCGGGGGAACGGACGGCGGGGACGCCGACAGGAGAAGGAGCGCCGGGAGCGTTCCGGGGGCGCCCGGCAGGCGCACGGACCGGCGGCGGGGCCGGGCGGCCGCCGCGGCCGGGGTGAGCGCGGCCCTCGTTCTCACCGCCGCCCTCGCGGGCTGCGACTCGTCGCCGGACACGGACGACGGCACCAGGACCAAGGGGGCCGCCGCCAAGAAGGCCCCGGCGTTCGTCTGGGACCGCAGCCCCGCCACCATCGCCGCCGTCGGCGACTCCATCACCCGCAGCTTCAACGCCTGCTCGGTGCTTTCCGACTGCCCGGAGTCGTCCTGGGCCACCGGCACCGACTCCCGGGTCCGCAGTCTGGCGCTGCGGCTGATCGGCGATGCCGCCACCGTCTCCCAGCGGACCTGGAACTACGCGAAGACCGGCGCCGAGATGGCGGATCTCCCGGCCCAGATGACCAGGGCGGCGGCCCGGAAGCCGGAGCTGGTCACGGTGCTGGCCGGGGCCAACGACGCCTGTTCGGACTCCGCCGATCTGATGACCCCGGTCGCCGACTTCCGCGCGTCGTTCACCGGCGCCCTGAAGGAGCTGCGGCGCGTCTCCCCCAAGAGCCAGGTGTACGTGTCGAGCGTGCCCGATCTGAAGCGGCTCTGGGAGACCGGCCGGGACGACCCGATAGGGCGTCAGATCTGGAAGCTCGGGATCTGCTCGTCGATGCTGAAGGACCCCGAGGACCTGGGCCCGGAGGCCACCGCGCGCCGGGCCCGGGTGCAGGAGCGGGTGGTCGCGTACAACGGGGTCCTGAAGGAGGTCTGCGCCACGGATCCGCGGTGCCGGTACGACGGGGGCGCGGTCTTCTCGTACGCCTTCGAGGGCGATCAGCTCAGCCGGTGGGACTGGTTCCATCCGAGCCGGAACGGCCAGAGCAGGCTGGCGGAAATCGCGTACCGGAACATCACGGCGGCCGCGGCGCCGTAGCGGGCCACGGTCCGGCGGGTACGAAGCCGCGGTCGGCGGGTACGGGGCCGGGGCGGCGGCACGCATCGGGGCACGGGAAGGGCCGGGGCGAACGGCCCCTCACCAGCGGATTCCGGCCGTACCGGCCCGTACCGGCCGTTCCCGGGGCGGTACGGGGCAGGGCCGCGGGATCTCGTAGCCAGCGGCCCGGCAACGGGGTGATACTTCCGCCACCCGTCCCACGGAAGGATCACCTCCTTGTCGCCGTCGCCCGTTTCCCCGGCCGCCCCGATATCCGTCCGCCGCAAGGCCGTTCTCACGGCCGCCGGTTCGGCGCTGCTCTCCCTGGCGCTGGCCGTACCGGCCCAGGCCGCTCCCCCGGCGCCCGCCGCCGCGCCCGCCCCGGCCACCGTCGAGGAGAACCGGCTGGACCGGGCCGTACCGCAGGAGATCCTGCGGCGCGGCGGCTTCGACACGGTGGCGCCCGCCTTTGCCCGCAGCCTGGCCGCGGCCGGGTCGTACTGCCGGGCGGAGAAGGCCGTCGCGGGGCACGCGGCCGCGCTCTGGCAGCGCGCCGTCGACCGGGCCCAGGGGCGCGGCCCGCTGACCGGCGATCTGAGCCGGGACGACGACCGGCCGCTCTACTGGGCGCGGCTGGCGATGGTCCGCGAACTGCGGCTCTGGCAGCCGTCGTTCGCGCTCGGCGCCGAGCAGCGCGCCCGGCTGCTGGACCGGCTGGAGCGGTCCTCGCGCGGCCAGGACTCCCTCCGCTTCCCCGCGGCCGACCGGCACGGCAAGGACGGCAGGGACGGCAAGGACGGGAAGAAGGGGAAGGGGCTGAAGCGGATCCTGATGACCGGCTTCGACCCGTTCACCCTCGACCGGGACATCCGGATCAGCAATCCGTCGGGGGCGACGGCCCTTGCCCTCGACGGCACGGTGATCCGGACCGCCGACGGCCCGGCCCGGGTGGAGGCCGCCGTCTTCCCCGTCCGCTGGGCGGACTTCGCCGACGGCACGGTCGAGCGGACCCTGCGGCCGTATCTGCCGCAGGTGGATCTCTTCACCACGGTCAGCCAGGGGCGGCCCGGCCGGTTCGACATCGAGCGCACCAACGGCGCCTGGCGCGGCGGCTTCGGCGACAACGACAACGTGTCGCGGCTGGAGACCGTCCCGGTCGCAGACCCGGCGACACAGCCGCAGTGGACCTCGTCGACACTGCCCGCCACGGCCATCACCGCCGCGCCCACCGGCCGTTTCCCGGTGTACGACAACACCTCGGTGACCGAGATCCCGGCGGGCGGCACCGCGCCCGTGGACCGGCCGGGCGGCCCGACCCCCGGCTCCACCGCGCGCGCGGGCGGCGGCGGCAACTACCTGTCGAACGAGATCGCCTACCGGGCGACCCTGCTGCGCGACCGGCTGGGCCTCGACACCCCGGGCGGCCATGTGCACACCCCGGTGCTCGCGTTCGGCGCGGGCAACACCACGGAGCTGACCGACCCCGTCTTCGTACAGAACCGGCTCGACATCATCGCCCAGGTCAGGGAGATCATCCGGGTGGCGGCGGAGAACCGCGCCTGAGCGAAGATGACGGTATGAAGATCGCAGCAGCGCAGTTCGCCCCTGTACCCGGCGATGTGGCGGCCAATGTCCTGACGGCGGCGGAGCTGGTCCGGACCGCCGCCGGGCAGGGCGCCCGGGTCGTGGTGTTCCCCGAGACCGCCCTCACCGGGTACTTCGCCGAACGGCTCGCCAAGGAGCCGGAGCTCTCCCTCGGCGAGGACGACGAGCGGTGGGGGCCGGTGCGCGACGCCTGCCGGGAGACCGGGACGGCGGCCGTGGTCAACGCGACCGTACGGACGCCCGCCGGGCGACCGGCGATCACGTCCCTGGTCTTCGGCCCGGACGGGGCGCTGCTGGCCCGCTACGACAAGCAGCATCTCCACGGTGTGGAGCGGGAGTACTTCACGGCGGGCACGGCGGACGGCGGATTCGTCCTCGACGGTGTCCGGTTCGCGCTCGCGGTCTGCTACGACAACCGGTTCCCGGAGATCGCCCGCCGGGCCCGCGAGTCGGGTGCGGCGGTCTATCTGGCCAGCTCGGTGCTGGAGCTGGGGAACGACTCGTTCGAGGCGGTGTATCCGGTACGGGCCCGGGAGAACGGGCTGTACGTGGTGCTGGCCAACGCCCTGGGGGAGAACGACTGCGGCGACTGCCGGGGGGACAGCGGGGTCTGGGGGCCGGACGGCGTCCGGCTGGCCGGCGCGGGCGCCGCGCCCGGTGTCGTGGTGGCCGAACTCCCGCTCTGAGGGCGGGAGCCGGCCGTACGGGGTGCGGGGCACCGCGCGCCCTGCGCCGCGTGGCGCGTCGGCGCGGGGTGCCGGGCGTCAGCGCGGGCTGCCGGGCGGGCGGCCCGGGTGCTGGTAGGACACCGGGCCGCCGGGGGCGGTGCCGGGGGCCTGCGGGGCCTGCTGTGCCTTGCGGTACGGATTCGGGGCGGGCGCGGCGGCCGGGGCGCCGTAGCCGGGGGCCGGGGCGCCCGGAGCGGTGCCGTACCCCGGGCCGCCCGGGGCGGTGCCGTAGCCCGGGGCGCCAGGAGCGGTGCCGTAGCCGGAGGCCGGGACCGTACCGCCCTGCGCGCCGGTCCCGGGACCGCTGCCGGTGTCGCCTTCGGTGTCGCCGTCACCGTTGTCGTCGCCGTTCCCGGCGGGCGGCAGCGGTGCCAGGTCCCGGGCCATCAGCGTGGCGCCCGCGACGGCGCCCGGCATCAGGAACACCGCGACGAACGGCACCAGGAAGGCCAGGAAGAGCGGGACGCCGAAGCCGAGGGCCAGCATCCGGCGGCCGCGCAGCAGCCGCAGCCGCTCCTTGAGGAGCATGCCCCGGCGCTGGAGGGCGACCGCGGTCAGCTCCTCGGCCAGGAAGTAGCCGGAGACGCAGAAGCCGAGGACCGGGACGACGGTCTGGCCGAGCACCGGGACGAAGCCCAGGGCGAAGAGGACGATGCCGTACAGCGCCACCCTGACCAGGATCCGGGCCGAGTCGCGGGCGGAGATCCACAGGTCGCGCCAGAACGAATTGCCCGACTGGGGGACCTCGCCGCCCTCGCTGCGGTCGACGTCCTCGGAGAGCGACTCGTAGAAGGGCTGGCCGACCAGGAGGGTGGTGGCGGTGAAGGTGATCACGGCCAGGAAGAGGCCGATCCCGAACGTCAGCGCGGTCAGGGTGCCCCGGAAGATGCCCAGCCAGGGCGATGACCAGTCGTCGGCGAAGGGCGTCGTCCAGGCCACGAAGTCGTCGGCCCCGAAGGCCAGGCCGACGAGGGCGCCGAAATAGAGCACCAGGGTCAGCAGACCGGGCAGCAGCCCCAGGCCGAGCCGGCGTCCGCGGCCCGCGATCCACCGCTGGCCCTTCAAGAGATAGCCGAAGCCCTTGCCGAGATCGTTCATGGCGGTGAGCCTATCCGGCCTCCGTCGCGCGGATGTTCGGGCGTTGTCCGGGCCCTGTCACGGTGTCCGGACCGGGCGGCCGCGGGGCCGGACCGGAAGATACGTGGCTTATACCTCTTGATTGTTCCCGAGTTGAACCGGTAGACCCCTGCGTACCGATTGCTTATGACGCAGACGGCACATCCGTGCACATGCGTCACAGCGTCGACCCCCGATTCCGGAGGCAACACGCATGGGCATACCCAGACCCGTTCTGGTCACCACCACGGCGCTCGCCGTCGCCGTGCTCCTCGCACCCGTACCGGCGGCGGCCCGGCCCGCGCAGCCCGCGGCGTCCGGCCCGGCGGGCCCCGACCCCGTACGCGACGAGGGAACGACCGATTCGGCACTCTCCCGGGCACCGCTCGGCGCGGCCCGTAACGCGCTCACCCTCCCCACCACCTCCTTCCACCGCACCGAGGGCTACCCCCGGCGGACCACCCTGACGGTGCCGCCCACCGATCCGGCCGACCGGTCGGTGAAGCTGGGCCTGGTGCCGTACCACTCCATCGCCCCGAAGCTGAACGAGCTGCAGAAGCTCGGCGACCGGGTCAGTGTGGAGATCGCGGGCCGCTCGTCGACCGGGCGGGAGCTGTATCTGGTCACGGTCACCGCGCCCGAGAGCGCGCGGGAGGTCCGGGAGCAGGAGCGGATGCGGGAGCGGATAGAGAACTCCCCCGCGGCCGCCGCCCGGGACAAGGCCATCAAGAAGTCCTACAAGACGCCGGTCTTCATCAACAACAACATCCACGGCAACGAGTGGGAGGGCACGGACGCGGCCCTCAAGCTCATCGAGGAGCTGGCGAAGGCCAAGGACGCCAGAACCCTCTCGCTGCTGGCGAAGAACCGCATCTATCTGAACGTCACCGCGAACCCGGACGGCCGGGTCGCGGGCACCCGGGCGAACGCCAACGGCTTCGACCTCAACCGGGACTTCATCACCGCCACCCAGCCCGAGACCCGGGCGATCCGGCAGATCGCCATCGACAAGCAGCCCGCGGTCATGCTGGACCTGCACGGCTATGTCAACGGCACCCTGATCGAGCCGACGACGCCGCCGCACGGCGAGAACTACGAGTACGACCTCTTCCTGAAGAACTCCTACGCCAACGCGCTGGGCATGGAGAAGGCGGTCAACGGGCTCGGCTACACCCAGGAGAAGGACGGCGTGCTGCCGGTCGAGATCCCGTTCCGGGACTCGGCGGAGGGCTGGGACGACTGGCCGCCCATCTTCACCCCGCAGTACATGCCGTTCCAGGGCGCGGTGGCCTCGCACACCATCGAGTTCCCGCTGCGGGTCAACGGCAGCGCGTACAACACCCTGCCGGAGACGGAGCTGCGCCGGCGGTCCGCGATCAACACCGCGATCGCGGGCGCGACGATGCGCGCCACGCTCGACTTCACCCAGGACAACCGGGGCCGGTTGCTCGCCGACCAGATCGAAACGTTCCGGCGGGGCGCCGCGGGCGAGGCCCAGCGGCCGGTCTCGGAGGAGACGGTCCCGGGTGTGCCGGGGATCGGTCCCGAGGACGTCTACACCACCACCTTCCCGCGGGCGTATGTCATTCCGGCGGGCTCCGGTCAGCGCAGCGGGGTCGCGGCGGGCCGGCTGGTGGACCATCTGATCGCCAACGACGTCCGGGTGGAGCGGGCCGTGCTGCCGTTCCGGCTGGGCCAGAAGGTCTATCCGGCCGGGTCGTACGTGGTCGACATGCGGCAGCCCAAGCGCGGTATCGCCAATGTGATGCTGGCGGCGGGCCGGGACATCAGCGCGGACGTGTCCACGATGTACGACATCTCGGGCTGGAGCCTGGGGTTGCTGTGGGGCGCGTCCGTCGACCGGGTCGAGCGCGGTGACCTGCGGCTGGTGGCCAGGCCGGTGGCCGCGGCCGCCCCGAGCGGCTCGGTGGCCCCCTGGGGCGATCTGAAGCTGCGGCTGGACGACCCGAAGGAGCTGGCGGCGCTCAACTCGCTGCTCGGGCAGGGGGTCGCGGTACGCCGTACGGCGGACGGCGCGGCGATCGTGCCGGGCTCGGCGCGCAAGGCGGCGGCGGTGGCCGCGGACCGCTTCGGGGTCGCCTTCACGGCGACCCGGGAGCGCGGGGTGGCGCCGCTGAAGCGCACCCGGGTGGCCGCCGCGGTCACCTCGGGCGAGCAGTTCGCGCTGCGCGAGATGGGCTTCGACGTGGTGCCGGTGTCGACCGCGGTACTGAACGCGGGCTTCGACTGGACCGGCGCGGACGCGCTGATCGTGTCGACCGGGCTGAGCTGGTCGGGGCTGACCCCGGAGGCACGGCAGGCGTTCCTCGCGAGCGGGGCGGGCTTCACCGGACTGGGCGCGGCGGGTGCGGCGTTCGGCAACGGGGCCGGGCTGATCACCGCGACGGCCGTGGAGGGCAACGGCGACGCCAACGGTGTGGTCCGGGTCGCCAACGCGGGCGGAACGCTGACCGGCGGGGCGCCGGGGCACACCTTCGTCTACTCGCCGGTGTGGTTCACCGGCCTGGGCGCGGGGGTCCGCACCGACCAGTCGTACGCGGGCGGCAACCCGCTGGTGTCCGGCCACTGGCGGGCGCTGTCCGACGGAACGGGCGGCCCCGCGGACGCGTCCGGAAAGCCGTCGGTGGTCAGCACGGTCTCGGCGGCGGGCGTCCCGGCGGTCCTGATCGGCACGGAACCGCTCTTCCGCGACCACCCGAAGGGTTCCTTCGCGGTGGTGGCCCGGGCGCTTCTGACCCGCTGACCCGCTGACGCGGCGGGCCGGCCGCTCCCACGGGACCGGCCGGCCCGGAGGGGAACAGCAGAGGCCCGGCGGGACGCAGAAGCGTAGGAAACCCACCGGGCCATGGCGGTCCGGCCGCCGAGGGACCTCAACAGACCCATAAACCGAACCGCCATCATCATGATAGGCACGAAAGCCCCCGGGGCGGCGGTGGTTCACCGCCCCGGGGGCCTTCTTCCGTTCGGGGCGGCGAGCCCCGGGCAGGCACGGGCTATGCCGGGGTGACCGCCAGGTCGACCGTGATGTTGCCGCGGGTCGCCTTCGAGTACGGGCAGACCTCGTGCGCCTTCTCGATCAGCTCCCGGGCCCGGGCCTCGTCGGCACCCGGTATCCGCGCGGATATCCGGACGATGATGCCGAATCCGTCGTCGTTCTTCCCGATCCCGACCTCCGCGGTGACCGTCGCCCCGGTGAGGTCGGCGCCCTCCTGACGCGCCACCACACCCAGGGCACCCTGGAAGCAGGCGCTGAACCCGGCGGCGAACAGCTGCTCCGGGTTGGTGCCCGCGCCGGAACCGCCGAGCTCCTTGGGCGGGTTCACCACGACATCGAGCTTGCCGTCGTCGGTGGCGACCCGGCCGTCCCGGCCGTTCTCCGCGGTGGCGACGGCCGTGTAGACCACATCGGACTGCTGGATGGGCATGTGCTCACTCCTCCTGTGGTGCGCCACGGCTCGCGCCCAAGACCGTGACGCTGGTGCCCCGACCCTATCCGCGCCCGTCCGCCAGCGAAACGATCATCTTTCCGGTGTTCTCGCCGCGGAGTACGCCGAGGAACGCGTCGAAGCCGTTCTCGATGCCCTCGACGACGGTCTCGTCGTAGACCAGTTCGCCCGAGGCGAGCCAGCCCGCGGTGTCCCGGACGAATTCCGGCAGCAGGTCGAAGTGGTCGAGCACCAGGAAGCCCTCAAGCCGCAGTTGCTTGGTGACGGCGAGATAGAGGTTGTTCGGCCCGGGAGCGAGCTCGGTGTTGTTGTAGACGGAGATGGCACCGCAGAGAGCCGCCCGGCCCCGGGGGTTGAAGGCCCCGAGAGCCGCCTCCAGATGCTCGCCGCCCACATTGTCGAAGTAGACGTCGATACCGTCGGGGGCGGCCTGGGCCAGCTGCGCGGCCACCGGGCCGTTCTTGTAGTTGAAGGCGGCGTCGAAGCCGTAACCCTGGAGCAGCCGCTCGACCTTGGCGTCCGAGCCGGCGGAACCGATCACCCGGGAAGCGCCCTTGATACGGGCCATCTGTCCGACGAAGCCGCCGACCGCCCCGGCGGCGCCGGAGACGAAGACGGTGTCCCCCTCCTTGAATCCGGCGACCCGGAACAGCCCCGCGTAGGCGGTGAGGCCGGTCATCCCGAGGGCGCCCAGATAGGTGGAGGCGGGGGCCAGCGAGGTGTCGATCTTACGGACCTCGGCCGCCGGGACCTCGGCGATCTCACGCCAGCCCAGGCCGTGCGTCACGGCGTCACCGACGGCGAAGCCCTCCGCGCGCGAGGCGATCACCTCGCCCACCGCACCGCCGTGCATGGGCCGGTCCAGCTCGTACGGGGCGGCGTACGACTTGGCGTCGCTCATCCGGCCGCGCATATAGGGGTCGACGGAGAAGTGGGTGTTGCGCACGAGGACATGCCCGTCCGCGGGCTCTCCGACGGGGACCTCGCGCAGGGCGACAAGATCCTTCGTCGGCCAGCCGTGCGGGCGGGCGACGAGCTGCCATTCACGGCTGGTGGTGGGCAGTGCGGACATGCGGGCAACCTCCTGCGGCCCCATGGGATGCCCCGGGACCTGCCCCGGAGCACGGCGGGACCCATGCTTCATGACGGAAAAGTTTCACGTTCTAAAGCAATTATTGACCTGGATATTTCATCCTGTCAAGTATCGGAGTACGCTGGTCGCCATGCCCACTGAGCGCGCCGCCACCCCTGACCTCCTCGCCGAGAACGGCGTGTCGGGCGAGGTCATCGAACTGATCGGGGACGTCGTCTGGCGCTATATGACGGCTTACGAGCACGCTGCCGCCGAGCAGTCGCTCACGACCGCCCAGGCGAAGGTGCTGGCGCTGCTGACCCGGGAGCCGCTGCCGATGCGTCAGGTCGCCGACCGGATGGCCTGCGAGCCGTCGAACATCACCGGGATCATCGACCGGCTGGAGCTGCGCGGCCTGGTGGAGCGGCATCCCGATCCGCACGACCGCCGGGTCAAGTACGCGGCGGCGACGGACGAAGGCGCGGAGATGACCGGACGGCTCTGCGGGTCCCTGCGGGCGGCCTTCGCCCGTGAACCGCTGGCCGGGCTGACCCCGCTGGAGCGCACGGTGCTGCGGGACCTGCTGAAACGGCTCCTCGGCGAGGACACGGCGGTGCGGGTCTAGCCTCCGGCCGGTCTACGAGGGCTCGGTCCACGAGGGGCCCGGCCGGCGAGCGGGCGGCTCGCGAGGAACCCGGCCTGCGAGGGGTGGCCCGCGAGACCCGCGGCAGGCAGCGAGCCCGGCGCGGCGCCGGGCCGTTCAGAGGCACCACCGGTCAGAGGCACCACCAGAGGAACGGGCTGCATGTCTCGCTGGGCGCCGGAGCCGGTGTCGGTCCCGGCCCCGGGCTCTGCGACGCCGTCGGCGGCGGGGTCGCCGAGCCGCTGGGGCGGGGCTCCGGCGGGCTGTCGGAGGGCCCGGGCAGCGCCGGGCCGGTGGGCCGTGGCTCCGGGGGCGGGGCAGTGGTCCGGCCGGGGTCCGCCGTCGCGGTGCCGCTCGCGGCCGGGCGGGCGGGACCGGTCGCCGTCGCCCGGCCCGACCCCCTCGACCCGGACACCTCGTCGGGCCGCCCGCTGGGCACGTCGGGCCGCGCGGGGGCGGTGTCGTCCCGGGTGCCCTCGGGCCGGGGCGGCGGTTCGACCGGGGTCCGCTCCTCTTCCTTCACCACCGTGGAGGTGCCGTCGCCGCCCTCCAGGCCCAGTTCGGCCAGGCTCAGCGCGCCCCCGGCGAGCACCAGTCCGGCCACCCCGACCAGGACGTTCCGCCCGCGCCTTCGGCGGGCCCGGCGCCCGGCGGCCCGGGGCTTCGCGGCGGCCCTGCGCCGAGCCCGGCCGCCCCCGGCACGCCCGGCGGATCCGGCACCGGGGCCGCGTCCGGCACCCCCGTCGGCACCGGCCCCCCGCGCACCCCAGGAGACCTCGCCCAGCTCCAGCACCCCGCCCCCGGGATCCCCCGGGGGCTCGGGGTCCCCGGCAGCCGCGGACCGCCGCGGCTCCGCCCAGGCCCCGGGGCCGGGACCCGGTCCGGGCGCCCGGGCGGAATCGGGCTCCGGTCCGGGGCCGTGCAGTTGCCAGGCCGGGGTACCGCACCCCGCGCAGGCGAGTGCTCCGTTGAGATGTCGTCGGCACTGGTGGCAGTAATCCATGGCGCCCGCAGGCTATGGGCCGTCCTCCGTAAGAAGTGAAGGACCGTGTGAGGATCCTGTGGGAACTCTCCACCCAAGGGTGATTTCCGTTTCGGAAGGTTGACGTCGGTGACCGTACGGTGCCGCTCGGTGCCGGCCCGTCGGCCTTGCACCCGTCCGCGAGGATGGCCCGATGACCTCACCCGCGCCCTTCGGCGCCCTCGACTTCCAGTTGGTCCTGCTGCGCCGGATGGCCGACCACCAGCCGGCCCTGGTCGAAGACGCCCGCCGCGAACTGGGCGTCACGGCCGCCCGGATGCGGGAGGCCAACAGCCGCTGGCAGGCGATGTGCCGGTCCCGCTCCCCCCGCGGCGCGGCGGCCCGCTACCGCTCGGTCCTCGGCCCGCCCGAGACGTCCGTACGCCGCCGGATCGGCGATCTGGAGTGCGAGGCGCACCTCTGGCCGCTGCCCCTCTGGCCGGGGCTGCGCTTCGAGGTGACCACCGCCGCCGGAAGCGGGGCCGTCTGGAACGAATGGCTGGTCCGGGCGCCCGGAACGCCCTCCCCCGACCTCCGTACGGCCGCGGATCTCACCCCCTGGTCGTGCACCGCGGACGAGGCGGCCCGGGCGTTCGCCCCGGTGACTCCGATGGAGGGATCCGCGCCGACACGCCAGCAGCTGTCCTTGACGCTGCCGGACGGCGGCCGCGCGGTCGCGGAATTCGCCTGGGGCCTGCTCCAACGCCTGCTCTGAACCGTCCGGAATGACGTCCCGTCAGAGGTGGCGGTAACCCGGGCGGACCACCCGGCGCGCGCCGGACCCGCCCCGGACGGACGATACGAGGGCGACCACATACCGCGATCACGTACCGCGGCACGCATCCCGCGTATCGCTCGTACCGCACGCACCCGCGTATCGCACGTACCGCCTCGGGAGGATCGTCGTGAGCGTCAGTCTGGAGCAGTTGCGCCGTTGCCATGTCGGGGTGGACCTCGGTGCCGCCCGTACCCGGGTGTTCGTCAAGGGCGCCGGGCTGGTGGTCGACGAGCCCAGCGTCGCCGCCGTGAACACCAGGACCGGCTCCCTCATCGCGGTCGGCGCCCTCGCCGAACAGATGACCGGCCGCACACCCCACTACATCCGGGTGGTCCGGCCGGTCTCCGGCGGGACGGTGGTGGACATCGAGATGGCCCAGCGGATGCTGCGCCATCTGCTCGGCGAGAAGCTCCGCCGCCAGCTGCGCCGCAAGCCCCGGCTGCGGGCCGCCGCCTGCACCCCCCACGACGCCGATCCGCTGGCCCAGCGCGCCGCCGTGGAGACGCTGGTGGGGCTGGGAGCCCGCCGGGTCGAGCTGGTCGACACCCTGATCGCCGCCGCCGTGGGCTGCGGACTCCCCGTCGAACAGCCGACCGCCACCATGATCATGGTCTGCGGGGCGGCGACCACCCAGGTCGCGGTGCTCTCCCTGGGGTCGATCGTCACCGCGGAGCGGCTGCCGGTGGGCGGCAACGCGATCGACGCGGCCGTCATCCAGCACCTGCGCACCCAGCACGAGCTGATGCTGCCCAGCCAGTCCGTACGCCCGCTCCAGCTGGCACTCAGCGGCAACGGCCTGACCTCCCAGGGGCCGGAGGTGACGGAGATCCACGGGCGGGACGTGGCGACCGGACTCGCCCGTACGGTGCATGTGGACACCGCCGCCGTACGGAACGCCATCCATACGCCCCTGACCTCGGTGCTCGACGGTATCGGCAAGGTGCTGCGGGACTGCCCGCCGGATCTGGTCGCCGACCTCGCCGACCGGGGGATCACCATGGTCGGCGGCAGCGCGCTGCTCCCCGGTCTCGACCAGATGCTCCGGGACGCCACCGGAATGCCGGTGGAGATCGCCGAGCGGCCGGACGTCTGTGCGATCCTCGGGCTCGGGGAGATGCTGGAAGGCAGGATCCAGCCGCTGGTGCTCAATCCGCTGGCCGAGGTCGCCGGATAACGGAGCCGGACGCCGTACCGGAAGGCCCGGGAGGTCCAGGAGGCCCGGGAGGCCCGGACCGGAGAAGTCGGCGGCCGGAGAAGTCGGCGGCCGGTGGGGCGGCGGCCGGAAGAGGCCGTGGGCCCCGGAAGTCCGCGGCCCGGGGAGTCCCGCGGCGGCAGCGGCGGGCGGGAAGCAGAGGACGGGCGCGGTGGGCGACGGACCGGACGGTGTCGGCGGTACGGCTCCGCCCTCCCCCGAACGCCCCGGTGACGCCCCGCCGATGCCGGTCCTGCTGGAGGCGCTGCTCGGTCTGGGCACCGACCTCGAACTCCCCGCGACCCTCCAGCACATCGTCTCCACCGCGACCTCGCTCACCGGGGCCCGCCACGGCGCCCTCGGGGTGATCGACCCCGAACGCGGCACCGTCTCCGACCTCTACACCAGCGGTATGAGCGAGGAGGAGCGGGCCCGGATCGGCGGACTGCCGGCCGGGGACACCGGCATCGTCGGGCTGCTCATCCGCGATCCGCGGCCCCTGCTGATCGACGATCTCACCCTGGACCCGCGCTCCTCCGGCGTACCGGAAGGGCATCCGGTGATGCGGTCCTTCGTCGGGGTACCGATCCGGGTCCATACCGAGGTCTTCGGCAACCTCTATCTGACCGGGAAGCCCGGCGGCCCGTTCACCACGGAGGATCTGGCGCTGCTGCGAGTGCTCGCCGCGCAGGCCGGGACCGCGATCGGGAACGCCCGGCTGTACGAGACCGCCCGCCAGCGGGAACGCTGGATCGAGGGGGCGGCCGCCGTCACCACCACCCTGCTGACCGGCGGCAGCGCCGAGGACGCCCTGACGACCGTGGCCGAGCAGGCCAGGATCCTCGCCGGGGCCGCGGCGGGCGTGGTGCTCCAGCCCACGGCCGACGGCGGGATGGCGATCGTCGCGGCATCGGCGGACGGACCGGAGGACGATATCGTCGGCACCACGATCGCGCCCGGATCGCCCGTCCTGGTGCAGTTGCTCGGCGGTGAGCCGGTGTTCGTCGAGGACTCGGCGACGGACCCGAGGATGACCACGCATGTACGGACCCGGTTCGGCCCGTCGATGATGCTGCCGCTCCAGTCCGGCGGGCGGCTGATCGGCACCCTGGCCCTGCCGCGGGGCCGCCGCGGCCGCCCGTACAGCTCGCTGGAGAAGCTGCTGGCCACGCAGTTCGCCTCGCAGGCCGCGCTCGCCCTGGTCCTGGCGGACGCCCAGCACAACCGGGAGCGGCTCGCCGTCTTCGAGGACCGCGACCGGATCGCCCGGGATCTCCACGATCTCGTCGTCCAGCGGCTGTTCGCGACGGAGATGATGCTGGAGTCCACCCGGCGCCGGGCGGGACCGGGCGAATCGGACCAGCTGATCGGCCGGGCCGTGGACGAACTGGACTCCACCATCCAGGAGGTCCGCACCACGATCTTCGCGCTCCAGCAGCCGCCCGCCGAGGCGCCCACCGGCTTCCGCGGCCGGGTCCTGCGCGAGACCGCGGGCGCGGCGGCCCTGCTGGGCTTTGCGCCGTCGGTCCACTTCCGCGGCCCGGTGGACGCGCTGGTCCGCCCCGCCGACGGGGAGAGGCTGATCGCGGCGCTGCGTACGGCGCTGGCCGCCGCCCACCGGCGGGCGGGGGTCGGCGCGGTCGAGGTGGACGTGGACGCGACGGCCCGGCTCGCCGACGGCCGCCCGGCGCTCCGGCTCACGGTCTCCGACGACGCCTCGCCCGAGGGCACGGCGGTCTGGGAGACCGCGCGCGACACCTGACCCCGCCGCTCCGCTCCGCGGTCCGGCCGGGCGCGGTCCGGCCGGGCGCGGGGCTCCGGCGCGGCGCCCGGGACCGGCGGCGGCGGGGATCCGAGGCGGGACCCCGCGGCCGTAGCGGATTCGGCACGGACCCGGCGCGGATCCGGCGCGGACTCGGGCCGGACTCAGCCCGCGCGTAGCAGGGACAGTACGCGGATACCGCGCTCCAGCGCCTCCTCCGGCCCCGCGGTGACATGGTGGAAGTCGAGGAAGGCCCCGTCCGCGCCGGAGTCGCGGAGCCCGGCCAGTTGAGCGGCGAGGGTCTCGTCTCCGGCGCCCGGGGCGGCGTTGACGCGGATGTCCCGCCGGAGGGCGTCGGGGTCCCGGCCGGCCTCCCCGGCGGCCCGCCGGGCGATGTCCCAGAGGGCGGCGCCGGTCCGGCCGGGCAGCGCGACCCCGGCCCAGCCGTCCGCCCGCCGCCCGACCCGGCGCAGCGCGGCCTCGGAGAAGCCGCCGAGGAGGACCGGCGGGGGCGACTGGGCGGGCCGCAGCCCGACCCGGGACGGCGGAATGGTCCACTCCGGGCCCTCGTGTGCGAACGGCTCCGCCGTCCAGTAGCCGTGGAGGATGTCGAGGATCTCGTCCAGCAGTCTGCCGCGCCGGGTGAAGTCGGTGTTGAGGGCCGCGTACTCGTCGCGCATCCAGCCGATGCCGAGCCCCGTGTCCAGCCGCCCCCCGCTGATCCGGTCCAGGGAGGTCAGGGAACGGGCGAGCAGCAGGGGCGGATACCAGGGGGCGTTGAGCGTGCTGGTGCCCAGCCGGACCCGGCGGGTGGCGGTCGCGGCGACCGTCAGCACGGTGACCGGGTCGAGAAAGGTGGTGAACCGCGGCGGATAGGGGTTGTCGGGGCTGAAGCCGGGATAGATGTCGACCGGTGCCACCGGGGTCAGCGCCCGGTCCCCCACCCAGAGCGCGTCGAAGCCGGCCTCCTCCGCGTCCCGGGCGAACCCGGCGATCAGCTCGGGCCGGGCATGGGTTCCGTACTGCGGCAGTGCTATTCCTGTACGCATCTCCCCAGCATGATCACCGAGAGGTCGCCGGCGCACGGATTTGCGCCGGGGTGTCCGCCCGGACCGCCGCGGCCCGCGCCGGGGCCGCGGGCCGGACGCGGCAGGATCCGCGGGCTCAGATATGCCGGCCCCGGGTGGCCGAGCGCAGGGCGATACGGGTGCTGGTGCGCTCGGCGCCCGTCTCCCGTTTGATCGTACGGAGCAGTGCGTCCAGCTCCGCCGGGTTCGAGACCCGGGCGCGGACCAGGTAGTCGTACGCGCCCGTGATGTGGACGGCCTCCTCGATGCCCGGCAGGCCCACCACCGCCTGCTCGAAGGCGTCGTTGGTGACGCCCTGCCGCAGTGTCAGGTCGATGAAGACGGTCAGCCCGGTGCCGTTCTCCGCGGCCGGGTCGACGATCACCGTGAACCCGGCGACCGTTCCGTCGCGGACCAGCCGCCGCACCCGGTCGGCCGCCGCGTTGGCGCTGAGGCCGACCCGGATCCCGAGATCGCGGTAGGAGATCCGCGCATCCGTCCGCAGCACACCGAGGATTTCGCGGTCGAGAGCATCCATCCCGCGATTGTCGCAGCGGACGCCGGATCACGGCCGCATTAACCGCTTCCCCGGCCCCAGGCTGCTGCACCGGAAGCCCGGTGTCCGACAGCCGGGCACGGGATGTCACAGGACGTACGGAGGCCGGGATGGAGCATTTTCTGACGGCGGGGGCGGCCGGTGCCGTGGCGGGGCTCGGGGTCGCGGTGCCCCTGGGCGCGGTGGGGGTGCTCGTGCTCCAGCAGGCGATGCGCGACCGGCGGGCGGGGGCCGCGGCGGGGACGGCGGTCGCGGCGGTGGACGCGGGGTATGCGGCACTGGCGACGGCCGTGGGTCCGCTGGTCGCCGCGGCGCTCGCGGGAGTGGAGGCATGGGTGCGGCTGGCCGCCGCGCTGGTACTGGCCGGAATCGCGGCACTGGGGCTGCTGGCGTCCCGGCGGCCCGGGCCGGACGCCCCGGGTCCGGGGGCCGGACCGGAGGAAACCGTCGCGGGGACCCGGCCGGAGGAAACCGGCGCGGCGGCCGGACCGGAGGGAGCGGGCGCGGCGGCCGGACCGGAAGGAACGGGCGCCCGCCGGGTCTTCGTCCGGTTCGCCGTGCTCACCCTGGTCAACCCCACCACCGCCCTCTACTTCGCGGCGCTGACCACCGCGCAGGGAGCCGTGCTGCGCGGCGGCGCGTCCGGGGCGGTCTTCGTCCTCGGAGTGTTCACGGCCTCCCTCCTCTGGCAGCAGATCCTGGTGGCGGCGGGCGGCTTCGCGGGACCGCGGCTCCCGGCCCGGGCCCGGGTCTGGACCTTCCGGGCGGGGTACGGGCTGGTCGCGGGGTACGCGGTCGCGGTGGCGCTGCCGCTGCCCGCGCTCTGAGGCCCCGCACTCCAAGGCCCCGCGGTACGGGACTTCCGCGCTCCGGTACTTCCGCGCGCCGAGTCCCCGGGCCGGGGCACGGGTCCCGCGGAGACCCTCGCGCGGACCGCCCGTACCCGCCCGTACGGAGCACTCCAGCGCGACCGCCCCGGCCCGCGGCCCTTGACTGGCCGTGTGCACCCCGCCGCCAACAGCTCCTTCGCCGCGTACCGCAACCTCATCACGGCCACCGTGGGGTTCACCCTCACCTTCTGGGCCTGGAACCTCGTCTCACCGCTGAGCGGCTACTACAAGGACCATCTGCACCTCGGCTCCTTCGAGCAGTCGCTGCTGGTCGCGGTCCCCGTACTGGTGGGGTCGCTGGGGCGGGTCCCGGTGGGCGCACTGACCGACAAGTACGGCGCCCGGCGGATGTTCCCGCTGGTCAGCGCGGCCACCATCGTCCCCGTACTGCTGCTGATCCCGGCGAAGGACTCGTACGGGGCGATGCTCGCGACCGGTTTCCTGCTCGGGCTCGGCGGTACGACGTTCGCCATCGGGGTGCCGCTGGTGAACTCGTGGTTCCCGCCCGGGCGGCGGGGCCTGGCGATCGGGATCTTCGGTATGGGCATGGGCGGGGTCGCCCTCTCCGGCTACTTCACCCCGCGCATCGCCGCACACGGCGAGGACCTGCCCTTCTACCTGGTCGCCGCCGCTCTCGCCGGTTACGCGGCCCTCGCCGCCGTACTGATCAACGACCGGCCGGACCGGCCCGTGCCCACCGAACCCTTCGGGGTCCGGCTGGCACGGGCCGGGCGGCTCCGGGTGACCTGGGAGCTGTCCGCGCTCTACGCCGTCGGCTTCGGCGGGATCGTCGCGTTCGGCGTCTATCTGCCGACGTACCTGCGGACCTGGTACGGGCTCGACCCGACCGACGCGGGGACCAAGGCGGCCGGATTCGCCCTGGTGACCGTGGTGTTCCGGCCGCTCGGCGGCTGGCTGTCGGACCGGGTCCACCCGGCGTACGTCACCTCCGCCGCCCTCGGCCTGGTCGCGCTGACGGCGATCTTCCAGGCCTTCGACCCGCCGCTGATGCCCGGCGGCACCGTCGCGCTGCTGCTGATGGCGGCCGGTCTCGGCGCCGCTTCCGGCAGTGTCTTCGCCCTGGTGGCACGGGTGACACCGCAGACACAGGTGGGCAGTGTCACCGGAATCGTGGGCGCGATGGGCGGCCTCGGCGGCTTCGTCCCCCCGCTGGTGATGGGCGCGATCTACAGCGCGAAGGGCTCGTACTCCATCGGTTTCATGCTGCTGTCGGATCTGGCGCTGGCGGGCTGCGTCTACGCGTACGGCCGGATGCGCACGGCCGGAACGACGGCCGGAGCGACGGCCCGGACGAAGCCTGCTCCGGGCCCGGCGGATACCGGGGGCGCGGCGGGGACCTCGGGGAACTCCGGACTCAGGGGCTGACAGGGGTCCACCGGACCGGTCCCGGGCGGAAGAATGGGCGGATGCCCGGCCACCCGGCCACCATCGATGGAGGACGACCCGACGTGACGGATCAGGCGAGGGACCGCACACCTGCGCAGACGGATACCGAGACCGGGACAGGGACCAGGACAGGGACAGGGACCGGGACAGGGACAGGGACCGGGGCGGACGGCGGACCGGCGAACAGCACCCCGGCGAACAGCACCCCGGCGGACGGCGGGCCGGGCGGCGGTGACCCGGGCGACCTCTTCCCCGGTCTGCGGCCGTCCTCCGGCGCCTCCGCACGGCCCGCCCTGCGGTTCGGTGACCGTGCCCTGACCTACGGGCAGCTGGCGGCCGCGGCCGGGACCCTGGCGGTACGCATCGGCGGCGCGCGGCGGGTCGCGCTCTGGGCAACCCCCACCCTGGAGACCGCGGTCGGCACCGTGGCCGCGCTGCTCGCCGGTGTCCCCGTCGTACCGCTGAACCCCAGGACCGGCGAGCGGGAGCTGGCACATATCCTCGGCGACAGCGCACCGGCGCTGGTGCTGGCGGCACCGGGGGACGAACTCCCCGCCGCCCTGGGCGCGGTGGAGCGGGTCGACGTCGACCCGGCCGTCCCGGCGGGACCGCCGCCCGCCCCGGCCGGACCGCCGCCCGGGCCCGGCGCCCCGGCGATGATCGTCTACACCTCGGGGACGACCGGACCGCCGAAGGGCGCCGTACTGCCCCGCCGGGCGATCGCCACCAGCCTGGACGCCGTCGCCGACGCCTGGCAGTGGACCGCGGACGACGTCCTCGTCCACGCTCTGCCCCTGTTCCATGTCCACGGTCTGATCATCGGGATCCTCGGCCCGCTCCGCCGCGGCGGCGCGGTCCGCCACCTCGGCCGGTTCTCCGTCGGCGGGGTGGCCCGGGAGCTGGCCGCCGGCGGCACGATGCTCTTCGGCGTACCGACGATGTACCACCGGATCGCCGAGGCGCTCGACGAGGACCCGGCCCTGGTGAAGGCGCTGGCGGGGGCCCGCCTGCTGGTGTCGGGGTCGGCCGCGCTGCCGCTCCCCGACCACACCCGGATCACCGCGGCCACCGGCCGCCGGGTGGTCGAGCGGTACGGCATGACGGAGACGCTGATGAACACCAGCGTGCGCGTCGACGACCCGCGGCCCCGGCCCGGATCGGTCGGAGTGCCGCTGCCCGGGGTGGAGTTGCGGCTGGTCGACGAGGCCGGGGCGGCGGTGGCCGCGTACGACGACGAGACCATCGGCGAGATCCAGGTCCGCGGCGGTCATCTCTTCAGCGGCTATCTCAACCGGCCGGAGGCGACCGCCGCGGCCTTCGACGGCGACTGGTTCCGGACCGGCGACATGGCGGTGCGCGACGCGGACGGCGCGGTGCGGATCGTCGGCCGCAAGGCCACCGACCTCATCAAGAGCGGCGGTTACAAGATCGGCGCCGGGGAGATCGAGAACGCGCTGCTGGACCATCCCGGGGTGCGGGAGGCCGCGGTGACCGGGGAGCCCGATCCCGACCTCGGCGAACGGGTCGTCGCCTGGATCGTCCCGGCCGCCGCCGATCCGGCCGGCCGCCCGACGCCGGAGGAGCTGACCGCGCATGTCGCGGGACAGCTCTCGCCGCACAAGCGGCCGCGCGAGGTGCGGTTCCTCGACGCGCTGCCCCGCAATGACATGGGCAAGATCATGAAGCGGGCGCTGGGCTCCCGGGCGGCGCGGGGCTGAGCTCCGCACGCCAGCGCCGTGCCGGGGCGTCGTCCTCGCCGCCGCGGAGGCGGACGACGGCCCGGGCGCCCACTCCGGGGGCGGCGGGCACCACGGCGAGCCGGTCGTCGCGGCGGGCGAGCAGTTCGCCGCCGGACGTCAGCGTGTAGCGCAGCCGGAGGCCGCCGCCCTCCCCGGCGGGGGTGGCGGCACCGCGGGGGGACGTGCCCGCGCCGGGAGTTGCCGGGCCGTCCCCGGGGGACCCGCTGCCGCCGGAAACCGGGCCGCCGACCGGGGAGGCGCCCGCGCCCGGAGTGCCGGGTGTGCCGGGTGGGGCGCTGTTCGGCGCGCCGGGCAGGGTGCCGGGCGGGGCGCCGCCGACCGGCCGTGGCTCCCGGTCGCAGGGGCTCAGGGCGAGGACACCGTCGGGCAGCCCCGAGTCCAGACAGAGCGCGGGGGCGGCGGCGTTGCGCAGGAGTCCGTCGGCCTCGTACGTCCACCGCTGGCTGAGCCGCCCCGCGCAGATCTCGGTGACCGCGTCGGCGCCCCGGCGGGCGATGCCGTCGCGGATGTCGAGGCAGAGCCCCGACGCGGTGTGGCGCAGCCGGGCGGTGAAGGGCCCGGCGGGCGGCGCGGGGCCGGTGGACGGCGGGGCCTCGGTGCCCGGGACGGGCGGGCGGTGCGCCCGGGCCGTCCTGCCGTCACCGGCCCGGAGGTCCGGGCCGAAGGCGGCGACCAGGGCAAGTCCGGCGAGCGCCGCGGCCCCGGCGAGCAGGGCGGCGGCCGGGCCGGGGCGGCGGGGCCGCCGGGCCCGGGACCCGGTGGCGGCGCGGCGGAGACCGGGCGCGGAGGTACGAACGGGCGGAGGCGTACGGGCGGGCGCGGACGTATGGGCGGGCGCGGGCGTACGGCCGTCCACCGGGGCGCGGACATCCGGCGGGGCATGGCCGTCCGCCGGGGCGCGGACATCCGCCGGGGCACGGAGGGAAAGGAGGGTGCGGGCGGCCGCGACGGTACGGCTCCGGGGGCGGCGGCGGGACCGGCGGCCGGGAGCACGGTCTCCGGCGTCACGGGCACCGGCCGGGGCCCCCTCGGCGGTGCCCTCGCGCAGCGCCGCGAGCCTGCGGCGGGCGGGCCGCGAGTCGTAGTAGGGGCGGGCGGCCCGGCCCAGCAGCGCCTCGGCGAGCAGCAGGCCCAGCCGGCCGCCGGTGTGGTCCAGTTGACCGGCGGCGAGCCGGCAGTGGGAGCAGTGTGCCAGATGCTCCGCCAGCCCGGGCGCGGACGCCCGGCTTCCGCCCCGGCGTACGGCGGCGTCGAGCAGCTTGTTGTAGTGACGGCAGTCGTCGTCCGGTGCCAGCTCCCGGTGGGCGCGGAGCACCGCGGCGCGGAACGCCTCCCGGGCCGGTTCCCGCCGGGCGGCGGCCGTTCGGGGGTCCACGGCCAGCAGGGCGGCGGGGACGGACACGCCCTCCCCCTCCGCTTCGGTGTGCCAGAGCAGGGTCTGGTCGGCGCCGGGCAGGGTGCGGAACGCCCGGGCGGTCAGGGCCCGGTCGCCGTCGCCGGTGAAGATCACGGCGGGTACCGCCCGGCCGGTCCCGGGGTGGCGGAGCCCGGGCAGCGCGGCGACCTGGCCGTCGGCGGCCCAGGCGGCACCGGTACGGCGGGCGGCGGTCAGCAGCAGCGGGCGGAGCGCGGCGGTCGTCCGCACCCGGCGCAGTTCGTCGAGGACCGTGCCGAAGGCAGCCGTGGTGAGCAGGGACGCGGCCTCGGGGGACGGGGTGACGACGGAGGCGTAGTCGAAGACGGGCCGCCAGTGACGCGCCGTCAGTACAGCCACGGGCCGGGCGGTCCGCGCGGTGTCGCGGGTCCGGAGCGCGGCGGCGAGTATCTCGTCGGAGGCGGTGGCCGGGGGTGCCGGAGGCTGGGGGTGAGGGTGGGATCCGGGGGGCGGAGGCTGCATCAGACGTCTTTCCGTCCGGGGCACGGTGTGGTGGTACGGCACCGGAGGGCGGACGGCCCGGACGGGGGTCGGGCGGGGAAGCGCGCTGGTCCGACGCGCGGGGCAAACGGAGGGCTCTGGTCCTGACGGTCCTGGCGGTCCTGGCGGTTCTGCCAGATCCGGCGGTTCTGACAGTCCTGGCGGTCTTGGCGGTCCGGGCGCGAGGGGGCTCACCTTTGCACAATCGCCACGGACGGAACAAGAGTTCCCCATCCGGAAAGAGACTTGGCCGTTCATCGACAAAGCAAAGAACTCCCTCCCTTCTGAACGGAGTCGACCGGAGCGGCGGACGGCGGTGGACGGCAACGGCCGGCGGGCGCGCACGACCTGTCATATCCGGGCGGAAAACGCCCCGGCGGCCCGGTTCCCGCCAACCACCCGCACTCCACCGGCCGTTCGGCGCCCGGCCGGGCGCGGCGGCTGGTGATGCGTACGGCATCCGGCCGCAGGGCGTAACGGCCATGCCCCGTCACGCGGTATCGGTCACGCACTCCGTCTCACAGCGTGACGGTCACGACCTCCGTGGCCTTCACGCTCGTCCATACCGGTACGCCCTCCGCCAGCCCCAGCTCCGCCGCCGCCTGCGGGGTGATCTCGGCGATCAGGTCGGGCACCCGGGGCGAGGTCACCAGTACCCGCAGCCGGCCGCCGGACGCGGTGATCTCCCGTACGGTCCCCGGCCAGACGTTGCGCGGGCTGCCCGCGGGCCGCTCCCGGTGGACCGCGACCGCCTCGGGGGCGATGACGGCGAGCACCCCGGTCCCGGCGGGCGGCGGTTCGGCGACGACCAGCCGGCCGCCGTCGCGCAGGGCCAGGGACCCGTCGGCCGCGGCGGTGCCGGGCCAGGCGTTGCGGCCCAGCATCCGCGCCACCCACGGGGACCGCGGCCGCCGCGCGACCTCGGCGGGCGGACCGTCCTGGAGGGCCTCGCCGTCGTCGAGCACCAGTACCCGGTCGGCCAGCGACAGGGCCTCCACCGGGTCGTGGGTGACGATCAGGCAGACGCCGCCGAAGGAGTCGAGATGGCGGCGGAGCAGATGGCGCACCCGGGCGCGGGTGGTCTGGTCGAGCGCGGCGAGCGGCTCGTCGAGCAGCAGCAGCCGCGGGCGGGCCGCCAGCGCCCGGGCGAGCGCGACCCGCTGGGCCTGGCCGCCGGAGAGCTGGGCGGGCCGGTGGTGGGCGAGGTGCCCGACGCCGAGGCGGTCCAGCCAGCGCCGGGCCTCGCGGCGGGCCTCGGCACGCGGAACGCCGTGGGCGCGCAGCCCGTAGGCGGTGTTGCCGAGGGCGGTCAGATGGGGGAAGAGGGCGCCGTGCTGCGGCACCCAGGCGACGGCGCGGCGGTGCGGGGGCAGGCCGGTCACCTCGTGGTCGCCGAGGCGGAGCACGGCATGGGCGCGGGGTGTGAGACCGAGGAGGGCGCGCAGCAGGGTGGTCTTCCCGGCGCCGTTGGGGCCGACGACGGCGACGGTGGTGCCGGGGGCGGCGTCGAGACCGAGCCGGGTGAAGCCGGTGACCTCGGCGTGCAGGGACCACCGGGCGCCGCCGGGCGGCTCGCCCGGGCCCGTCCGGTCCCCGCGCTCCTCCGCCGGAGCGTCCTCCAGGCCGCCGGGAGCGGTATCCGGATCCGCCGGGCCGCCGTCGGGCTCCCCCGGGTCCCCGGGCTCCGCCGCCCGGGCATCCGCGGGGGCCGCCTCGCGGCGGTCGGCGGACGCGCCGCCGGTCCACCGGCCGCGCAGGGCGATCAGTACGGCCATGGCGATCGCGAGCAGCAGCAGCGAGACCGAGGTCGCCGCCGCCGGTTCCTCCTGGAGCAGCAGATAGACCTGGAGCGGAAGGGTCTGGGTGACCCCGGGGAGATTGCCCGCGAAGGTGATCGTCGCCCCGAACTCGCCGAGCGCCCTGGCCCAGGTCAGCGCGGCGCCCGCGATCAGCCCGGGGGCGGCCATCGGCACGGTGACGGTGAAGAACACCCGGAGCGGGGAGGCGCCGAGGGAGGCCGCGGTCTCCTCGTACTCGGGACGCAGCCCGTTCAGCGCGCCTTCCAGGCTGATGACGAGGAACGGCATGGCCACGAACGTGGCGGCGACCACCGCGCCCGAGGTGTGGAAGGGCAGGGTGATCCCGAAGGTCTCCTCCAGCCAGGGCCCGAGCAGCCCGCGGCGGCCGAAGCCGAGCAGCAGCGCCACACCGCCGACGGTCGGCGGCAGCACCATCGGCAGCATCACCAGGGTCCGGACGAGCGCCTTGCCGGGAATGTCGGCGCGGGCGAGCAGCCAGGCCAGCGGCACCCCGAGCACCAGGGAGAGCCCGAGGGCCCAGCAGGACACCAGCAGGGAGAGCCCGAGGGCCTCGGTCACTCCGGGGCTGGTGAGATGGTCCGCGAGTGCGGACCATTCGGTACGGGCGAGGATGCCCACCAGGGGCAGCAGCAGGAAGCCGACGGCGAGCAGCGCGGGCAGGGCGAGGGCGACGGGCACCCCGGCCCGCCCGGACCCGCGCCGGGCGGGACGGGCGGGGCGGCTGCCGGTGCGCTTCATGGACTTCCTGTTGTACGGCCCACGGGGGGCGGCTGGCTAAGGGATCCGGACCGCGCGGTCCGGGACCGTACGGGTCAGGGCTGCTGGAAGCCCGCGTCGCGCAGGATCTTCTGCGCTTCGGGGCCCTGGAGCCAGGTCACGAAGGCCGCCGCGGCGTCCGCGTTCTCGGTGGTCTTCAGGGTGGCCGCCGGGTACTCGGCGACGGCGTTCTGGGCGTCCGGGATCTCGATCGCGTCGACCTTGTCGGCGGCACCGGCCGCGTCCGTCCGGTAGACGAGCCCGGCGTCGGCCTCGCCCAGTTCGACCTTGCTGAGCACGGCGCGGACGTTGGGCTCCTGGGAGACCGCCTTCACCACGATCTTCTGAGCGCCGAGGATCTGCGCGCTGTACCGGCCCGCGGGCACCTCGGGCGCGGCGAGGACCACCTTCAGCTTGGGGTCGGCCAGGTCCTTCAGGGCGCCCACCTTGTGCGGGTTGCCCTCGCCGGTGGCGATGACGAGCCGGTTCTTCGCGATGATCGCGGGGGTGCCGGTCTCGCCCTTCAGCCCGTCCATGGTCTTGGTGTCGGCGGTGACCAGGGCGTCCGCGGGGGCGCCCTGCCGGACCTGGGCGGCCAGCTCCTGGGAGCCGGCGAAGGAGAAGGTGACCTTGCTGCCGGGGTGGGCCTTCTCGTAGGCGGCCCCGGCGGTCTTGAACACGTCGGTGAGCGACGCGGCGGCCAGTACGGTCAGGTCCGCCTTGGCGGACTTGCCGGCGTCACCGCCGCCGTCACCGTCGTCGCCGCAGGCGGCGAGCGGTACGAGAAGGGCCGCGGCGGTCAGCGCGAGGATCGCGCGGCGGGCCCGGCGGCGGACGGGAACGGGGCCGGTGTTCGGGGAGGAGGACATGCGTCGGGGCTCCTTCAGGGACGGTCGATATGGACGCTGGTCGACTTCACACGGGCGGTGGCCTGCATCCCGACCTCCAGGCCCAGCTCCTCGACGGCCTCCCGGGTCAGCAGGGAGACCAGCCGGTGCGGTCCGGCCTGGATCTCGACCTGGGCGGCGATATCGCCGAGCTTGACGGCGGTGACGATGCCGGGGAAGGCGTTACGGGCCGAGGTGTACGAGGGCTCGCCCTCGGCCTCGCCGCCCTGGGCCAGCTCGACGGCGAATGCGGCGAGATCCCGCCCGTCCACGAGCCGGCGGCCGCTGTAGTCGCGGTGCGTGGCGACCCGGCCCGCGTCGGCCCAGCGGCGGGCGGTGTCGGGGCTGACACCCAGCAGCTTCGCGGCCTGACCGATCGTATAGGACTGCATATGCGACAACATAAGTGAGCCATGCTTGCATCTACAAGGCAATATCCCTGATCCCCTTGCGTATGCGAGGTTCTACGGCTCCGTGCCCCGGGGCCGCTTGACCCGGCCGCCGGGCGGGCGGAGACTCGAATTGCGCGCCCGGCACCGGCGCGCCGCGGCCCCCGCGCAGGCGCCATGAAGGCCCCGGCCAATCCCCTCCGGCCGGGGCCTTCACCGCGCGGGCAGTCGAGGGGTCAGCCCTCGTCGCCCCCCTCGGGCGCCGACGGCTCGACGGGCTGCCGTACCCGCGCCTTCAGCGCCTTCTCCACCGCGTACCGGCTCTCCCCGAGGGCCAGGGCATGGGCGGTGATCGCGGACTGGACGGCCGCGGCGGTCTCCACCGTGAGCCGCCCCTCACGGATCTCCTGCCAGGCCCGGGTCTCCAGCGCCACCAACTCGTCCGTCAGCTTAATTTCAGCCATGGCCGAAATCCTATGCCGTGCTGTCCGGCGACCGGGGCAGGGCGGTACCGGCGGCACCGGCGCGGTATCCGGCACCCCCGCGGGCCGCCCTGCCGGTGAGACGGATCCGGCTCCGGGACGTATCGAACGGCGCCGGGCAACACCCCTTACCCCTTCCCGCGAACGGAGTCGGCGCACAGGGGGCGGAACACGGGGCGCGCACTGGAGCATTCGCCGCCGATTTCCCGGTGATAGGGGATTCAAACCTCCAACTTTCCCATCTTTCCTGCTGAAATGAACGTAATCTACAGATCAGCCAGATGAGTCAGCGTCACCCGCACCACTGGAGTACCGCGATGGCAACACCGATGACCGCCGCGCAGTTCGAGGCCGCACTCCGCGCCGAGGGGGTGACGGTCCGCGAGGTCGGCAGTTGGCAGACCCACACCCGTACCGCGGCCGGCCGCCCCTGGGGCCCGGTGCACGGCGTCATGATCCACCACACCGTGACCGAACGCCCCACCGATCCGGTCCAGCTCTGCCGCGCGGGCTACACCGCCCTGCCCGGCCCCCTCTGCCATGCCGTGATCACCAAGGACGGCACGGTCCATCTGATCGGCTGGGGCCGCACCAACCACGCGGGCGGCGGCGACCCCCGCGTCCTGGACGTGGTCAAGGCGGAGTCGTACGGCGACCGGCCCCCCGCCCCCACCAAGGGCAACAAGGACGGCATCGACGGCAACCGCCACTTCTACGGTTTCGAGTGCGAGAACCTCGGCGACGGCAAGGACCCCTGGCCCGCGGCCCAGCTGGAGGCCATCGAGCGGGTCTCGGCCGCGCTCTGCCGGGTCCACGGCTGGTCGGCGAAGTCGGTGATCGGCCACCGCGAATGGTCGGACGACAAGGTCGACCCCAAGGGCTTCACCATGCCGGACCTGCGCGCCCGGATCGCGGACCGCCTCACCGGCCGCCCCACCCCCAAGCCGAAGCCCCCGGTCCCGCCCAAGCCCCCCAAGCCGGTGGTCGACCTCTCCCGCCTGATCGCCGCCGCCCGCCGCGACCCGGCCCGCCCCGGCACCCCGGTCAGCTACCCCGGCGTCACCACGGTCGAAAAGGCCCTGGTCAAGGAGGGCCTGCTGACCGCAGGCCTTGCCGACGGCCACTACGGCACCGCCACCAAGGACGCCTACGCGGCCTGGCAGCGCCGCCTCGGCTACTCGGGCACCGACGCGGACGGCATCCCGGGCGCGACATCCCTGCGCAAACTGGGCAGCAAGCAGGGCTTCACCGTGACGCCCTGAACCAGGCCCCGGCGCGGCGTCCGCGATCACTCCCGGACGTCGCGCTGATCCACTTCCTTGAGCACGGCGGCCACCGTCACGAAGTCGTTGTCCACATGGAGCACGGTGTGCCCGTGGTGGACCGCGGTCGCACACACCAGCAGGTCGACAGCGCCCGCGGAGCGATGCTGCCCGCGCTGGGTGAGCTTGTACTGGGCGGCGTCCACCCAGCGCCAGGCGCCCTTCGGTACGGGCGCCGTCGCACACAACTCATCCAGCTCACCGGCGAGTTCGTCCCGGTGCGCGGGCCCCGTGGCCGAGTAGAGGAACTCCGTACGGGTGGGCTCACAGACGGCGAACGCGCCGGCGGCGATATGCCCCTCCCACGACCGCAGCGCACCCGGCGTGCGCAGGAGATACCAGAGCGCCGAGGCGTCCAGGAGATATGTGATCACTCGAAGGCCGCCCGGCGGGCCTGCTTGGCGGCCCGGTGGGCGTCGGCAGCAGCGTCGAACTCGCCCCGCGCACCCCGTGCCGCGAGCTTGTCGGCCGCCTCCAGCCGCTTGATCCGGGCCACATAGTCCCGCAGGGCGTTGTTGACCGTCTCCTTCTTGGTCACCGTCCCCATCAGGCGCATGGCCTCGGCCAGCGCCTCGTCGTCGAGGTCGATCTGCGTTACGGACATCCTCGCCACCCCGCTCCATCAACGTCCACTACATACATAGCAACGGTACATGACCAACATTCCGCACAAGCGTCATGCCCCGGGAAGGAAAGAAGATGCGCCGGACCACCGTCGACCTCGACGACGAAGCCCTCGCTGCGGCCGCCGCGGAGCTCGGTACCACGACCGCCGGCGACACGGTCAACACCGCGCTGCGAGAGATCGTCGAACACCGCCACCGCCTGCGGGGCCCGCGCGAAATCCAGGAGGAAAGCCGGTAATGCCGGGACGGGGGGCTGCGCCCGGCGCGATGCCCCCCGTCGGCGCGATCCCCGAAGTAGGAACGGTTCTCCGACCGTTCCGGCGGTGGGGCGGGTGGGACTCGAACCCACGGCCGACGGATTATGAGTCCGCTGCTCTAACCGGCTGAGCTACCGCCCCTAACGGCGCGTCGCGCACAAATGTGCGCGCCGTCTGCCGCAGCATAGCCGGTCATACGATCTCCTGCCTCGGATGGTCCGGCCTCGCTCGCAGGTGAAGACTCCGCCGCGGCCTGCACGGTTCCCCTCGGCACAGAAATCACCCCGATCCCGGGAGCGAACTCCTCCAACACCGCGCCGGGGCGGGGAAACGGAGCGGCCGCGATGCCGCCCGGCGGTGCCGGAAAAGCGAAAAGGACCCTGGACGGGTCCTCTCGCTCTCGCTGCTCCCCCGGCTGGACTCGAACCAGCAACCCTCCGGTTAACAGCCGAATGCTCTGCCAATTGAGCTACAGGGGATCGCGCTCCCCCGACTGGACTCGAACCAGTAACCTGCCGGTTAACAGCCGGCTGCTCTGCCAATTGAGCTACAGGGGATTGCTGCGTGTGCACCGAACGTACCTACCGGAGGCTTCCCGGAGGGCGTGTGCTCGCTGCGACACATACATTAGCGCAAGCAGGGGGGTGCTCCGCCAATCGGTAGGGTCCCGGTTGATCACGGCCCGTTCCGGGCAGGCGGCCAACGGGCACCGTCGTACGTCAGGGAAGGGTGGAGAGCCATGCGGTACAAGCTCACGTTCCTCGCCGGGCTCGGGGTCGGCTACGTGCTCGGCACGCGGGCGGGCCGCGAGCGGTACGAACAACTGCGGAAGTCGGTACGGGAGCTGTCGCAGAACCCGGCCGTGCGGAACGCCGCCGAGTCCGCCGCGCAGAACGGCCGCGATCTGGCCGGCAAGGCGCTCCATGTGGTGAGCGACAAGGTCGGGGACAAGGTCCCGGGATCCGTCGCCGAGCGGGTGCGGTCGCTGCGGGAGCGCGGACAGCACGGCGAGGACGACTGGGGCACCAGTAATACGTAGCCGGTAGTACGCAGCCGGGCCGGGGGTGCCCGCCGGGGCGCCCCCGGGGGCCCGCCGGGCCCGGGCCGGACGCGGATCCGGCGGTGGGTGCCGTACCCGGTCGCCGGGTGCGGCAGAATCCTCCTCCATGGGGATAGTCGCCGGCCTGGACAGCTCGTCCGCCTTCACCCGCATCGTCGTCTGTGACACGGATACGGGTGCCGTGGTGCGCCAGGGGTACGCCCCGCACCCCGTGGATCCGAAGGCCACCGAGGTCGATCCGCAGTCCTGGCTGCTCTCGCTCGGCGAGGCGGCGGCCGGCGGGCTGCTGGAGGGCGTCCAGGCCATCGGGGTCTCCGCCCAGCAGCACGGCCTGGTGGCCCTGGACGTACAGGGCGCCCCGGTGCGGCCCGCGCTGGTCGGCAACGACCGGCGGGCCCAGGTCGCGGCGGCCGATCTGATCGACGCCCTGGGCGGGCAGCAGGCCTGGGCGGAGGCCGTCGGCTCCGTACCCCAGGCGGCACTGCCGGTGGCGAAGCTGCGCTGGCTGGCACGTTCGGAGCCGGAGACGGCCCAGCGGGTGGCCGCCGTGCTCCAGCCCCACGACTGGCTGGTGTGGCAGCTGCTGGGCCGCCCGCCGCGGCGGACCACCGACCGGGGCGGGGCCTCCGCCACCGGCTACTGGTCGGCGGCGACCGGCGGCTACCGGGCGGACCTGGTCGAGCTGGCGCTCGGCCACCACTGCGAGCTGCCCGAGGTGCTCGGCCCGGCCGATGCCGCGGGCACCACCCCCGAAGGGCTGCTGATCTCCGCCGGGACCGGCGAGACCATGGCCGCCGCCTTCGGCCTGGGCGTCGGCCCCGGTGATGCCGTGGTGTCGCTGGGGGCCTCCGGCTCCGTCACGGCCGTCCACCACGAGGCGCTGGCCGACCCCGGCGGAATGATCACCTCGTACGCCGACGCGGGCGGTATGCACCTGCCGGTCGTGCACACCTCCAACGCGGTCCGGGTACTGCGCGGCACCGCCGAGATGCTCGGGCTCGACGATCTGGGCGCCCTGTCCGATCTGGCCATGAAGTCCACCCCCGGGGCATCCGGCCTGGTCCTGCTGCCGTATCTGGAAGGCGAACGCACGCCCCGGCTGCCGCACACCGCGGGCACCCTCTCCGGGCTGCGCCGGGAGTCGATGCGCCCGGAGCATCTGGCGCGCGCCGCGTTCGAGGGCATGCTCTGCTCGCTGGCCGACGCGATGGACGTACTGCGGGCCCGCGGGGTCCAGGTGCGCCGGGTGTTCCTGCTGGGGGCGAGCGCCGATCTGCCCGCGGTGCGGTCGGCCGCGCCCGCGATCCTCGGTGCCCAGGTCGTCGTGCCGCAGCCCGCGGACTACGCGGCGATCGGCGCGGCCCGGCAGGCGGCATGGGCCCTCGGCGTATCGCGCGGCACGCTCTCCCCCGCGTCCCCGCCGGTCTGGCAGCCCGCGGCGCTGGAGGTGCTGGACCCCGGCGAGGAGGCCGCGGTGGGCACGGCGGTGCGCCAGCAGTACGGGGCGACCCGCGACCAGCTGCACCCGGGCGCGTTCCCGCCGGTACCGGCCGCGGCCCCGGTCCACGGCGGCCCCGGATTCGGCGGTTCCGGCGCGGGCCCGGCCGATCTCGGGCTGGGCGGCATCCTCGGCTGACCGCGCGGAGGCGGCCTTCCCCGGCAGGTGATCCGCGCGGGGGCGGTTGCGCCGTGGGCGCGGGGCGCTCGCGGCGCGGCCGTCCGGGCTTGACCCGGGTTTGGAATTAAATACCTGGGGTTCGGCGGCCCGGTGCCCCAAGATGGACCGGGGCCGCCGTCTCCGGATCCGCCGTGCCCGGGCACGTGACCGCCCGGCCGGGCGGGCTGTCCGCGCCGCTCGCAGCCCCGGGACCGCCCCGCCGACCGCGAGAGACAGCACGTGCTGATACGACTGCTCCGGACCCATCTGCGTCCGTATTCGAAACCGATCGCCCTGCTGGTGCTGCTGCAACTGCTGCAGACCAGCGCGACCCTCTATCTGCCCACCCTGAACGCCGACATCATCGACGACGGTGTGGTCAAGGGCGACACCGGCCTGATCCTCCGGCTCGGCGGGCTGATGCTCGCCATCAGCCTGGTGCAGGTGGTGTGCAATATCGGGGCCGTCTACTACGGCGCCCGGACGGCCGCCGCCCTCGGCCGGGACGTGCGGGCCGCCGTCTTCGACCGGGTGCAGAGCTTCTCCGCCCGTGAGGTCGGACGGTTCGGGGCGCCTTCGCTGATCACCCGGACCACCAATGACGTCCAGCAGGTCCAGATGCTGGTGCTGATGGCGTTCACGCTGATGGTCTCGGCGCCGATCATGTGCGTGGGCGGCATCGCCATGGCCCTCGGCCAGGACGTCGCGCTCTCCGCCGTACTGCTCGCCGTCGTCCCGGTGCTCGGTATCGCGGTCACGGTGATCGTGATCCGGATGCGGCCGCTCTTCCGGACCATGCAGGGACAGCTGGACACCGTGAACCGGGTGCTCCGCGAGCAGATCACCGGAAATCGTGTGATCCGCGCCTTCGTCCGGGACGCGTACGAGCGGGAGCGCTTCCGCGCCGCGAACGCCGACCTGACCGGTGTGTCGATGGCCACCGGCCGGCTGATGGCGCTGATGTTCCCGACGGTGCTCACGGTGGTCAACCTGTCGTCCGTGGCCGTGGTCTGGTTCGGTGCCCACCGCATCGACAGCGGCGCGATCCAGATCGGCGCGCTGACCGCGTTTCTCGCCTATCTGATGCAGATCGTGATCGCGGTGATGATGGCCACCTTCATGTTCATGATGGTGCCGCGCGCCGAGGTCTGCGCCGAGCGGATCCAGGAGGTGCTGGCCACCGAGTCCAGTGTGGTGCCGCCGCGGCGGCCGGTGCGCGAGCTGACCCGGCACGGGGCGCTGGAGCTGCTGGACGTCGAGTTCCGCTACCCCGGCGCGGAGGAGCCCGTACTGCGGGGGGTCTCGCTGGCCGCACGGCCCGGTGAGACCACCGCGATCATCGGGTCCACCGGCAGCGGCAAATCGACCCTGCTGGGTCTGGTGCCCCGGCTCTTCGACGCCACCGGCGGCCGGGTACTGGTGGACGGAGTGGACGTCCGGGACCTCGATCCGGCGCTGCTGACCCGGACCGTCGGGCTGGTGCCGCAGAAGCCGTACCTCTTCTCCGGCACCGTCGCGTCCAATCTGCGGTACGGGAATCCCGGCGCGAGCGACGAGGAGCTGTGGCGGGCCCTGGAGGTGGCCCAGGCAGCCGATTTCGTCCGGGACCTGGAGGGCGGTCTGGACGCCCCGGTCGCCCAGGGCGGGACGAACGTCTCCGGCGGGCAGCGGCAGCGGCTGGCAATCGCCAGGACCCTGGTACAGCGCCCGGAGGTCTATCTCTTCGACGACTCGTTCTCGGCGCTCGACTACGCCACGGACGCGGCCCTGCGTTCGGCGCTGGGTGCCGAGACCGCGGAGGCGACGGTGGTGATCGTGGCCCAGCGGGTCGCGACCATCCGGGACGCCGACCGGATCGTGGTCCTCGACGAGGGCCGGGTCGTCGGCAGCGGTACGCACTACGAACTGATGGAGCGGAACGACACCTACCGGGAGATCGTGCTCTCCCAGCTGACGGAGGCTGAGGCCGCATGAGCGGGCCACGCATGATGACGGCCGGCTCGGCGGAGCGGTCCATGGACTTCAAGGGGTCGGGCAAACGGCTGCTGCGGCGGCTCGCGCCGGACCGGGCGCTGCTGTGGGTGATGCTGGCGGCCGCGGTGCTGAGCGTCGGGCTCTCGGCGGTCGGCCCGTGGGTGCTGGGCCGGGCGACCGACCTGGTCTTCGCCGGGGTCGTGGGCCGGCAGACCGAGGGGGGCACCGGCAAGGAGGAGGTGATCGAGGGGCTGCGGGCCGACGGCGACGACGGACTCGCGGACATGCTCTCGGGCGTCTCCTTCACACCCGGCGAGGGCATCGACTTCACCGCGGTGGGGCAGGTGCTGCTGGTCGCGCTGGTGCTCTTCCTCTTCTCGGGTCTGCTGGCGCTGGTCGCCTCCCGCTGTTCGATCAAAGTGATCAACCGGGCGGTGTACCGGATGCGGGAGGACGTCCAGGCGAAGCTGGAGCGGCTGCCGCTGTCGTACTTCGACCGGGCCAAGCGGGGCGAGGTCCTCAGCCGGGTCACCAATGACATCGACAATGTCTCCCAGACCCTCCAGCAGACGATGGGGCAGCTGATCAACTCGCTGCTGACGATCGCCGGTGTGCTGGTGATGATGTTCTGGATCTCGCCGCTGCTGGCGCTGGTCGCCCTGGTGACGGTGCCGGTGTCGGTGGTCGTGGCGGCCCGGATCGGCAAGCGGTCGCAGCCGCACTTCGTCCAGCAGTGGAAGTCGACGGGCAAGCTGAACGCGCATGTGGAGGAGATGTACTCCGGGCATGCGCTGGTGAAGGTCTTCGGGCGGCAGGAGGAGTCGGCCCGGGAGTTCGCCGGGCAGAACGAGGAGCTGTACGAGGCCGGTTTCCGGGCCCAGTTCCACAGCGGGATCATGCAGCCGGTGATGTTCTTCATCTCGAATCTGAACTATGTGCTGGTGGCCGTGGTCGGCGGGCTGCGGGTGGCGTCCGGGACCCTGTCGATCGGTGATGTCCAGGCGTTCATCCAGTACTCCCGGCAGTTCTCGATGCCGCTGTCGCAGGTCGCCTCGATGGCGAACCTGGTGCAGTCGGGCGTGGCCTCGGCGGAGCGGGTCTTCGAGCTGCTCGACGCCGAGGAGCAGCGGCCGGACCCGGTGCCCGCCGAGCTGCCGGGCACGGGACCGGTGGGACTGCGCAAGTCCGCGGCCGGGACGGCGACCGGGGAGACGGGCGGGGCGGGGCGGCCCGCGGGCCGGGTCGAGCTGGAGAAGGTGTCCTTCCGCTACGAACCGGACCGGCCGCTGATCGAGGACCTGTCGCTGCGGGTGGAGCCGGGGCAGACGGTCGCGATCGTCGGTCCGACGGGCGCGGGAAAGACCACACTGGTCAATCTGCTGATGCGGTTCTACGAGGTCACGGGCGGGCGGATCACCCTGGACGGGGTGGACGCGGCCTCGCTGCCGAGGGACGAGCTGCGCTCCGGAATCGGCATGGTGCTCCAGGACACCTGGCTGTTCGGCGGCACGATCGCGGAGAACATCGCCTACGGCGCGGCCCGCGAGGTGACCCGGGCCGACATCGAGGAGGCGGCGCGGGCGGCGCACGCGGACCGGTTCGTCCGGACCCTGCCGAAGGGGTACGACACGGTCATCGACGACGAGGGCGCGGGTGTCAGCGCCGGTGAGAAGCAGCTGATCACCATCGCCCGGGCATTCCTCTCGGACCCGGTGATCCTGGTTCTCGACGAGGCGACCAGCTCGGTCGACACCCGTACCGAGGTACTGATCCAGAAGGCGATGGCGAAGCTCGCGGAGGGCCGGACGAGCTTTGTGATCGCGCACCGGCTCTCCACGATCCGGGACGCGGACGTGATCCTGGTGATGGAGGGCGGCCGGATCGTGGAGCAGGGCACGCACGGCGAGCTGCTGGCGGCCGGCGGCGCCTATGCGCGGCTGTACTCGGCGCAGTTCGCCCAGGCGGTGGCGGAGGTCGACTGACCGTCCCTTCCGGGCCGCGCCGGAACGGGCCGGGCTCCTGCGGAGGCCCGGCCCGGGGCGGTGCGGTGCGGTGCGGTCAGTCGAGGTAGCCGCGGAGCTGGTCGGCGAAAGCGTGGTCGCGGAGCTTGTTGAGGGTCTTGGATTCGATCTGGCGTATCCGTTCCCGGGTCACACCGAAGATCCGGCCGATCTCCTCCAGGGTCCGCGGTCTGCCGTCGACCAGCCCGTACCGCAGCTGCACCACCTTGCGCTCGCGCTCGCCGAGGGTGGAGAGCACGGCCTCCAGATGCTCCCGCAGCAGCAGGAACGCGGCGGATTCGACGGGGGACGCGGCATCGCCGTCCTCGATGAGATCGCCGAGCGCGACATCGTCCTCCTCCCCCACCGGCGCATGCAGGGAGACCGGTTCCTGGGCGAGGCGCAGTACCTCGCCGACCCGTTCGGGCGGCAGGTCGAGCTGGGCGGCGACCTCTTCGGCCGTGGGCTCGTACCCGCGTTCCTGGAGCATCCGGCGCTGGACCCGGACCACCCGGTTGATCAGCTCGACCACATGGACCGGGACCCGGATGGTCCGGGCCTGGTCGGCGAGGGCGCGGGACATGGCCTGGCGGATCCACCAGGTGGCGTACGTGGAGAACTTGTAGCCGCGGGCGTAGTCGAACTTCTCCACCGCGCGGATCAGCCCGAGATTGCCCTCCTGGACCAGGTCGAGCATGGTCAGTCCGCGTCCGACGTACCGTTTGGCGACCGAGACCACGAGCCGCAGATTCGCCTCGATGAGGCGGCGCTTGGCCATCCGGCCGAGGACGACGAGCCGGTCGAGGTCGACGGCGAGCCGGGAGTTGTTGATGTCGGGGGTGCCGGCGAGTTTCTCCTCGGCGAACAGTCCCGCTTCGACGCAGCGGGCCAGCTCGACCTCCTCGGCAGCGGTGAGCAGGGGGATACGGCCGATCTCCCGCAGATACTGCCGGAACAGATCGGAGGACGGCCCGCCGCTGTCGGCCCGGGTCAGCGTCCTGGCGGCCTCCGGCACATCGACGGCATCGGCCTCCTCCGTCCCTTCGGGATGCCCCGGCGGCAGGGCCTGCGCGGGGACGGCGGGCAGGGTGTCCGCCGGATCGCCCCGGGACCCGGTGGAAGTGTCGGCGGGGGGCGGGGGCTGGCCGAGGGTCCGGGTCCGGGTCTGCACGGGGCGACCTCCAGGGTGGTCACTGCCGGTCGAGGGCGTGCGGCAGCGGGACGGCTGCGGACGGGCCGCGTCCGTCCCGTACAGGGTGAGCGGATCCGCGGACTGGAGACCCACCTGCCGGTGGACCGGCCGCGCTCCGAGGACTCGGGCACCGCCCCCAGTGTGGAGTACGGCACATCCTCACCACGAGGGTCGTGCGATGTTTTTTTGAGTCCGTTCCGTGACCGTGCGATTACCCTGACGCTTCGCCTCCGGCGCGGCCGCGGATACGGGCCCGGGCCCGTCCGGCGGGCGCTACCCGGGGAGCGGGCGGTGCCGGGGAGCGGGCGCTACCCGGGGAGCGGGCGGTGCCGGGGAGCGGGCGGGCGCCGCCCGGGGCCGGGCCCCTCCGCAGGGGACGGCGCGGCCGGACCGGGGGTCAGAGCGCCGCGGCGCCGTGGTTGCGGAGGGACTGGGCGTACTGCTGGAGGACCCACAGCTCGTTCTGGACGGCCGCGTACTGCTCGGGGTCGGCGCTCTGGCCGAGGCGGGCCAGGGTGCCCTGGACCTCGGCGATCCGGCGGTCCACGGCCCGCAGCCGGACCTGGACCAGCTGGACCCCGGCATAGGTCTCGTCGATGGTGCGGCAGTGGATCGCCTCCACCGCCAGCTCCGTCACCAGGGCGCGGACCGTGTCGTCGGGGGCGGCGTCCCGGACCAGGGCGAGATAGCCGGCCGCGTCCGCGGTGCCCTGCTCGGCGCCGCCCGCCTCGGCGATGGTCTGCCGGACCGCCGCGTACGGCGGGGCGGTGAACTCGTCGATGCCGTAGGCGTCGAAGGCGGGCGAGACCAGCCCGGGGTGCTGGAGGGCCAGCTTGAGCAGTTCGCGCTCGGTGCGGTGGGCGGGGCTGCGGAGGTTGAGCGCGGGACCGGCGGCGGGCCGGTCGGCGGGTGCTCCGGCGGCTTCGGGACCGGGGCCGCGCCGGTCGCCGCCGGGGCCCTGCGGGCGGCCGGGGCCAGGGCCGGGGCCGCGTCCGCCGCGGTCGCGGGCCCAGCGGGCGAGCTGGGCGACCCGCTTGACGACGAACTGGGTGTCGAGGATCCCGACCATGCCCGCGAGCTGCACCGCGGACTCGTGCTGGATCGCGATGTTCTTGATGCCGGCGACGATCGGCGCGGCCTCGTCGAGGGCGGCGGCCCGGCCCGCCGGGGTCTCCAGATTGTGGCGCTTCACCAGCTGGCGCAGGGCGAACTCGAAGAGCGGGGTACGGCTGCCGACCAGTTTCCGGACCGCTTCGTCGCCGTCGGCGAGCCGCAGCTCGCAGGGGTCCATCCCGCCGGGGGTGATCGCGATGGAGGTCTCGGCGGCGAACTTCTGGTCGTCCTCGAAGGCGCGCAGGGCGGCCTTCTGGCCGGCCGCGTCACCGTCGAAGGTGAAGATCACCTCGGCGGTGGCATGGTCCATCAGCAGCCGTCGGAGGATCTTGATGTGGTCGCCGCCGAACGCGGTGCCGCAGGTCGCGATGGCGGTGGTGACTCCGGCCAGATGGCAGGCCATCACATCCGTGTAGCCCTCGACGACGACGGCGCTGCTGGTCTTGGCGATCTCCTTCTTGGCCAGGTCGATGCCGTACAGCACCTGGGACTTCTTGTAGATCGCGGTCTCGGGGGTGTTGAGGTACTTGGGGCCGTTGTCGGTCTCGTAGAGCTTGCGGGCGCCGAAGCCGACGACGTCGCCCGCGATATCCCGGATCGGCCACATCAGCCGGCCGCGGAAGCGGTCGATGGGACCGCGGCGGCCGTCCTGGGAGAGCCCGGAGAGGGTCAGCTCCTTGTCGCTGAAGCCCTTGCCGCGCAGAAAGCGGGTGAGGTGGTCCCAGCCCTGGGGGCTGTAGCCGACGCCGAAGTGTTCGGCGGCGGCCCGGTCGAAGCCGCGTTCGGCGAGGAAGGCGCGGCCGGTCTCGGCCTCCGCGCCGTTCTCCAGCTGGTCGATGTAGAACTGGGCGGCGACCTTGTGGGCCTCGATCAGACGGATGCGCTCACCGCGCTGGTGGGAGGGGTTGTACCCGCCCTCCTCGTAGCGCAGGGTGATCCCGGCCTTGGCCGCCAGCCGCTCGACCGTCTCCGAGAAGGTGAGGTGGTCGATCTTCATGACGAAGGCGATCGTGTCGCCGCCTTCCTGGCAGCCGAAGCAGTGGAAGAGCCCCTTCGCCGGGCTGACCTGGAAGGACGGTGACTTCTCGTCGTGGAAGGGGCAGAGGCCCTTCAGATTCCCGCCGCCCGCGTTCCGCAACTGGAGGTACTCGGACACGACGGAATCGATCGGGACCGCGTCCCGTACCGCCTTGACGTCGTCATCGTTGATCCTGCCTGCCACGCGTGAAGTCTACGGCGCCGCGGCGGCCCTCCCGGGGGCCTGTGGACAACCGTCCCCGGGAGGGCCGCCGGACCGGGTCAGCCGGAGTCGCGGCCGGTCAGCTCGGTCAGGGGTACGGACGGGTCGGCCAGCGCCTCGGGGTCGACCGGGGCGCCGGACCTGATCAGCTCCTGCACCGGCCCTGTGACGTCCCACACATTCACATTCATACCGGCGAGGACCCGGCCCTCCCGGAGCCAGAAGGCGATGAACTCGCGCTTCGCGGCGTCCCCGCGGAGCACGATCTGGTCGTAGCTGCCGGGCGGCGCCCAGCCGGAGTACTCCAGGCCGACGTCGTACTGGTCGGAGTAGAAGTACGGGACGCGGTCGTAGACCGTCTCCCGGCCCAGCATGGAGCGGGCGGCGGCGGGCCCGCCGTTGAGGGCGTTGGCCCAGTGCTCGACCCGGATCCGGGAGCCCAGCAGGGGGTGTTCGGCGGCGGCGACGTCCCCGGCGGCGTAGATATCGGGGTCGGAGGTGCGCAGGGCGGCGTCCACGGCGATCCCGCCGCCGTCCGCCCGGTCCACCACGGTGAGGCCCGCGGCCTCGGCGAGGGCAGTGCGCGGGGCGGCGCCGATCGCGGCGAGCACGTCGTGCGCCGGGTGCTCCTCGCCGTCGTCGGTACGGACCGCGAGGACCATGCCGTCCTGGCCGGTGATCCCGGTGAGCCGGGCGCCGAAGTGGAAGGCGACCCCGTGCTCGGTGTGGAGATCGGTGAAGAACTGGCCCAGCTCGGGGCCGAGGACATGGTGCAGGGCGGTCGGCTCGGGCTCGACGACGGTCACCTCGGCGCCGTAGCCGCGGGCCGCGGCGGCGACCTCCAGGCCGATCCAGCCCGCTCCGGCGATCACCAGCCGTCCGTTCTCCCGGCCGAGCCCGGCCAGCACCTGGCGGAGCCGGTCGGCGTGGGCGAGCCGGCGGAGGTGGTGGACCCCGGCCAGCCCGGTGCCGGGGACGTCGAGGCGCCGGGGTTCGGCACCGGTCGCCAGCAGCAGCTTGTCGTAGTGCAGGACCGTGCCGTCGCCGAGGCGTACGGAGTGGGCCGCGGGGTCCACCGCGACCACGGTCTGGCCCAGGTGCAGCTCCACGTCCGCCTGGGCGTACCAGGCGGGTTCATGGACGAAGACGCTGTCCCGGCTGTCCTTGCCCTGAAGGTAGCCCTTGGACAGCGGTGGGCGTTCGTAGGGGTGGTCGCGCTCGTCGCCGATCAGGATCACCCGCCCGGTGAAGCCCTCCGCCCGCAGGGTCTCGGCGGCCTTGGCCCCGGCGAGACCACCACCGACGATGACGAATGTCTGCTCTCCGTCGACCACTTGATGCCTCCTCTTGTGCCTTCGCGTCGCCGGCCGCGGCCCGCTCTGCCCGCCGCGCAGCCTGGTGCGAGCGTCCCGCACGGAGCGGAGCGGCGGAAGAGGGAGTGCGCCGGGCGTGTCTCCCCCGGGGCCCATTCCGCGGGCTTTCCGCGGGTCAGCGGTGGGCTGTGAGCTGGGCGTGCAGGGTCAGCGCGGAGGCGTCGGTGAGGGATGCGATCTGATCAACAATCACCCGACCGCGCGCCCGGTCGTCGGGCGCGGCGTCGAAGAGGGCGCGGAACTGGGGGTCGAGTCCGTCGGGGGCGCGCCGGGCGAGCGCCTCGGCCAGCTCGGCGACGACGATGCGCTGGTCGGCCCGGAGCACCTCCTGCTCGGCGCGCTGCATCACATAGCGGTCGGCGACGGCCTTGAGGACGGCGCACTCGTTGCGGGTGGCGCGCGGGACGACGAGTTCGGCGGCGTAGCGGGTGAGGCGGCCGGTGCCGTACGTCTGCCGGGTGGCGCCCTCGGCGGCCAGGCAGAAGCGGCCGATGAGCTGGCTGGTGGCGTCCTTGAGCCGGGCCTGGGCGGGCGCGGAGCCGTCGTAGTGGTGGGGCCACCAGTCCTGGTCGAGGAGGCGGTCGAGGGCCTCGGACAGCTCCTCGGGGTCGGTGTCGGCGGGGACGTAGCGGCCGATGGCGACCCGGCGGATCTCCTCCCGCTCGGGCTCGGCGAGCAGCAGATTGGGGTCGATGTGCCCGGCGTGGAGGCCGTCCTCGAAATCGTGGACGGAGTACGCGACGTCGTCGGACCAGTCCATGACCTGGGCTTCGAAGCAGCGGCGGTGCCGGGGGGCGCCGTCGCGGACCCAGGCGAAGACGGGCAGGTCGTCCTCGTAGACGCCGAATTTGCCCGATCCGGGGTCGGTGGGGTGGCCGCCGAGGGGCCAGGGGTACTTGGTCGCGGCGTCGAGGGCGGCGCGGGTCAGGTTGAGCCCGACGCTGACCGGGGTGCCGTCGCCGTCGGTGACGAAGCGCTTGGGCTCGATCCGGGTGAGCAGCCGGAGGGACTGGGCGTTGCCCTCGAAACCGCCCCACTCCCTGGCGACCTCGTTCAGCGCGACCTCTCCGTTGTGCCCGAAGGGCGGGTGGCCCATGTCGTGGGCGAGACAGGCGGTCTCGACGAGGTCGGGGTCGCAGCCGAGGGCGGCGCCCAGCTCCCGGCCGACCTGGGCGCACTCCAGGGAGTGGGTCAGCCGGGTGCGGGGGCTGGCGTCCCACGCCTGGTTGCGGGTGCCGGGGGTGACGACCTGGGTCTTGCCCGAGAGCCGGCGCAGGGCCGCGGAGTGCAGGACCCGGGCGCGGTCGCGCTGGAAGGCGGTCCGGCCGGGGCGTTTGTCGGGCTCGGGGGCCCAGCGGGCGGTGGCCGCCTCGTCGTATCCGTACACGTCGTCACTGTCACTGTCGCTGTCCCCGTAGCCGTAGCCGTCACCTGCACGGCCGCTGCCGCGGTGGTGCCCCGGGTGCTCCTGTGCGCCGCCGGGGCCGGGGGCGGCGGGGTGCCCGTAGGCATGGGGGTACGGGCCGCGGGGTCCGGGCCCGTTCGGTGTGCTGCCGGTCGTGCCTTCCATGCCCTGACGGTATCCGGAGCCACTGACGGCGGTCCCGGGGGGCGGGGTGGCCTCCGGCCGGGCAGCGGTACGGGGCGGCCTCCCGCCGGGGGGTGACTGGTCCGGGGCCTCGGGGCCGGGGCCGCCGCCTGCCCGGGGCGGGCGGCCCCCGGGCCGGGAGGCGGTAAGGGTCCGGTACGCGTGCGGGGGCCTCGGGCCGGAGCCAGGGCCCTCACGCCCGGGGGACGGGGTGGGCGGCCCCGGCCGGGAGCCGGTACGGACCGGGCCCGGACCCGGGGCGGCACGTTCCGGGCCCCGGGGACCGGGGCCGGTACGGGGTACTGCCCGGGTACAAGTACGGGTACGCGTTCAGGACCGGGGCCGGGGCCGTACGACCGCGGCAAGGCCCGCCGCCGCCCGCGCGGGCGCCCGGTGCCGGGAGAACCGGAAACCGCGTTCCCGCGTCTGACCAGGCATGAAGCAAACACTGCAAGGGCTGCGCGCCCGGCTGCGGGACCGGGCGCCCCGCGGCGACCGGTCCCGGACGGCGGCCCTGCGGGCGCTGCGGATACCGCGGCCCCGGCTGCCCCGGTCGCGGCGGGGGCAGCGGCGGCTGGCGCAGGCGCTGATGGCGGGTGCCGTACTGGCGCTGGCGCCCACGACCTGGCTGCACCTGGCGGCGGGCGACCGGGTGCGGACGGTCGCGGACGTACCGCCGCAGGACGTGGCGGTCGTCTTCGGCGCCGGGCTGTGGGACGGGAAGCCGACTCCGTATCTGGCGCACCGCCTCGACGCGGCCGCCGAGCTGTACCGGTCCGGGAAGGTGAAGGTCGTCCTGGTCACCGGGGACAACAGCCGCACGGACTACGACGAGCCCGACGCGATGCGGACGTATCTGACGGGGAAGGGCGTACCGGACGGCCGGATCGTCAGCGACTACGCGGGCTTCGACACCTGGGACTCCTGCGTCCGCGCCAAGAAGATCTTCGGGGTGGACCGGGCGGTCCTGGTCACCCAGGGCTTCCATATCCGCCGGGCCCTCGCGCTCTGCGGCTCCGCCGGGATCGAGGCGTACGGCATCGGGGTCTCCGAGCCCCGTGACGGGACCTGGTACTACGGGGAGGTGCGCGAGCTGGTCGCGGCGGGCAAGGCGACGCTGGACTCCGTGGTGCGGCCGGATCCCCGTTTCCTGGGCACGGAGGAGCGGGGCGTACGGGAGGCACTGGCCGCCGCGGGTCGCTGACCGGGCGGACCCGGCGGGGACACGCGGCCCCCTGCTCGCATCGCCCCCGCCGCCGCGCGACAGTGGGCCCATGCCCAATATGGAACAGGACGTGCCCACCCTGCTCGCCCGGCACTCCGCCGCCCTGGCGCTCTTCACGGAACGGGTCCATGCCGTCCGGCCCGCGCAGTGGGGCGAGCCGACGCCGTGCACCGAGTGGTCGGTGCGCGATCTGGTCAACCACCTCACGGCGGAACAGCTGTGGGTGCCCGATCTGGTGACGGACGGCGCGGACCTGGCGGAGGTGGGCGACGCGTACGACGGCGATGTGCTGGGCGACGATCCGCGCGCGGCCTGGGACGCGGCGGCCCGGGCCGCCCGCCGGGCGTTCGCCGCGCCGGGCGCGCTGGAGCGGACGGTGCGGCTGTCGTACGGGGAGACCCCGGCGGTGGCGTACTGCGCACAGATGACGACGGACGCGGTGGTCCACGCCTGGGATCTGTCCCGGGCGATCGGCGCGCCCGAACGGCTCCCGGACGATCTGGTCGCCTTCGCCCTGGACGAGGTCACCCCGTACGCGGCACAGCTCTCCCGGACGGGCCTGTTCGCCCCGCCGGTCGAACCGCCGCCGGGCGACAGCCACCAGACCCGGCTGCTGGCCCTGCTGGGCCGCCGCGCCTGACCCGGTGGAGGGCCCCGCGGGGGCGCCCACCGGCCGCGCCCGGCACAGGGCAACGGGCGGTCCGGGATCGGCGCCCACCGCCGGATGACGGGCCCGGGGGCACGGGCCGGGGCCCCGGCACCCACGGCCGATGGCGGCCTCCGGGGCAACGGCCCAACAGCCCGCCGCGGCACACCCGGCCGGTGGCCTGCCCCGGGGCGGCCGCCGCGCCCGGGGGCCGGCAGCGGCGCCGGGTGCCCGGCACCGGCGGCAGGGCCCCGGGTCGGCGGGTGTGCACACCCGGACGGAACCACGCGGGACCGGCCCCGGCGACACCCGGGCCTGCGGGGCCGGGGCCCGTGGTGCGCACGGCGGCAGGCGCGGGCGCGGCCGGGGCGGCCGGAGCCTGCACCGGCTCCGGGCGGCCCGCCCGGGTGGCCAGCAGCCACCCTGGCCCCCCGAGCCCGCCGCAGGCGTCAGGCGTCAGGTGCCGTACGGACGCACCGCTCTGGCTTCCCGCAGGGCCCGCCCCCACCACGCCAGCTGGTCCAGCAGCCCCTTGGCGGCGGCGTCGCAGTGCCGTGGGTCGCGGTGGCGGCCCCCGGTGTCGAAGTGGCCGTGGGCGTTGTGGAAGGAGACGGTGTCCCGGACGGTGACGGAGTGGAGTTCGGCGAAGACCTGCCGCAGATGCTCGACCGCGCGCAGCCCGCCGGACATCCCGCCGTAGGAGACGAAGGCGACGGGCTTGGCCCGCCACTCCGGCCCGTGCCAGTCGATGAGGTTCTTCAGGGCCGCGGGGTAGGAGTGGTTGTACTCGGGTGTCACCACGACGAAGGCGTCGGCCGCGGCCAGCCTCGCCGTCACCGCCGCGGCGCTCTCGGGCAGGGGCGCCCCGAGATCGGTGGGCAGTTCGACGGCGCCGAGGTCGACGATATCGGTCGTGAAGTCCTCGCGCCCCGCCGTATGTTCGAGGAACCAGTCGACGATCACGGGCCCGAACCGGCCCAGCCGGTTGCTCCCCGAGATCACGACGAGTCTCATCGGCCCGGTCCCGGGGGAGGACGGAACGGCCGCCGGATTCTGCTGAGTTGCGATGTCCATGCACCTGAGGCTGAGCCCTCAACCATGGTTGAGGTCAACTCCCCGCCACTCACCCGGACGGGTGAGCCCCACGGATTCCCGCCCCTCGGCCGTGAACCGGGACCTACGGTGCGAGCGCGCACCTGCGCGAGCGAGTACGGAGAGCTACCGTGACCACCATGACGGAACGGCCGGCGCCGGCGGGCGCCTCAACCGCCGAAGTGACCGACGCGAGTACCCCGGCGTACTTCGACAGCCTGCTCCGGACGGTGGAGGAGCTCGACACACCTGACGGCTACAAGGCCGAAGTCATCCGGGGGAAGATCGTCGTGTCACCGTGGTCGAGGCTGCGCTACAAGCGGCCGATGAAACTGCTCAGGCAGCAGCTCGCGGCCCACGCTCCCGACGGGCACGACGCGGACACGTCGCCGTTCCTGTTCGTCTTCCCCCACTCCGGCCGGGCCTTCGGGCCCGATCTTCATGTGGCCGACGAGCGCGCTTTCGACGCCGAGGGGCGGCACGCCGACGGCGAGGCGCTGTCCCTGGTGGCGGAGTTCACGTCGGTCACCACACGGGACGCCGACTGGGCGGACAAGCTGGAGGTGTACGGGCGCACGGTGCCCGTTTATCTCGTTCTCGATATGCAGAGCGACGAAGTCACGGCCTTCTGGGACCCCTCGCCGCAGGGCTACCGCTCCCGGACCACCAAGCCCTTCGGCAAACCGCTGCCGATTCCGGCGCCCTTCGGGTTCGACCTCGACACGGCAGGCTTCGGCACCGGCTGAGCCGCCGCCCGGCGCCCCGCGCTCCACCTCCCCGCACCCGGCCCGGCGGGCCGCCCGTCACCCGATCGGCGCGGCCCCCGCCGTAACTCGGGAGACCGCCCTGACCTGCGGTAACGTCCGGCGTCCAGGGCGACACGCCGGGTGAGGCGAGGCGATCTGACGATATTTCAGCAGGCGTGGGGCGCGGGGTGGGACTTATCTCGGAGGGGACGGACCCGAGGCCCGAGGGCCACCCGCGCTCCCCGGAGGAGACCATGCGCACCACCGCCCGACTGCTGACCAGCGCCGCGCTGGCAGTCGCGACCACAGGACTCGGCCTCGGCGCCGCAGGAGCGGCGTACGCCGGGGACCAGGGGTCGCTGGAGGTCTTTCCCTCCACCGCCGAGCCGGGGAGCACCGTCACGGTCAACACCACGGCCTGCGGGCGGGACGGGCACGGCACGGGTGACGCGCGGTCGCTCGGGGTGGACGAGTTCCATCTGTCGCCGGGATCGCACCGGGAGTCCGTGGTCGGGGAATTCCGGGTGCCCAGCGGAATCGAGGCCGGGAGCTACCGCGTCGAGGTGCGGTGCAAAAACGGCAAGCGCAGCTCGGGCGATGTGGTGATAAGGCACCGGAACAACGGGCACGGCACCGGTGAGGACTCCGGCGGATCGCACCACGAGCAGCCCAGCGGGCATGTCAGAACCGGGCTCGGCGGCAGCGTGGGCCCGGACGGCACCCAGGTCGCGGCGGGCGCGGCGGTACTGGCCGCGGCCGCCGTCGGCGGGGCCCTGCTGCTGCGCCGCCGGGCGAAAGGCGCGCAGAACGGCTGACGGGCCCGCCCCGCCCCCGCTCCCCCGGAGCCCGGCACCGCCGGGCGGTCCGGCGGGAGCGGGGGGTTCCGCCGTGCCCCGCGGTTTTCCCCCGCGGTTTTGCCCCCGCAGTCGCGATCGCACCGTGGAGGACCGTTGAGCGCCAACGCCAAGGGGTGGTGTCTGGCCGCCGCCGTCTGCGCCGGGCTCTGGCTCGTCCACGACGGCGCGCAGGACGTGACCCCGCCCGTCCCCTCCGCCGCCCAGGCCTTCGCGGCGGGCCCCCGCTTCCACACGGATGCCGCGGCCGACCCCCTGCCGCCGTCCCAGCCGCTGCGGTTCCGGATTCCGGACATCGACGTCGACACCCCGTTCGTCGGGCTGGGGCTCGGCCGGGACGGCAGTCTGGACGTCCCGCCCGCGGAGAACCGGAATCTGGTCGGCTGGTACCGGGAGGGCACCCCGCCGGGCTCCCGCGGCACTTCCGTGATCGCCGGCCATGTCGACAACGCGAGCGGCCCGGCCGCCCTCTACGCCCTCGGCGCCCTGGAGAAGGGCCACCGGATCGAGGTGGTGCGGGCCGACCGGCGGGTGGCCGTGTTCACCATCGACGCCATCGAGGTGTACGAGGCCGAGGCATTCCCGGACACCAAGGTGTACGGCCCGAAGGACCGCGCCGAACTCCGCGTGATCACCTGCGGCGGCGGCTTCAGCAAGAAGACCGGCTACCGGGGCAATGTGGTCGCGTACGCCCATCTCATCGGGGTCCGGAAGGCATGACGGCGCCATGCCTTCCGGACCCCGGTGAGCCGAAGGCTGAAGGGCAGCGCTCCGGCCGCGCCGCCCTCCGCCGTGCCCCCGGTCACCCCGCCGCGGGCGATGCCTCGCTGCCGCCGGTGCGCGGGGGCCGGGCGGCTCCCTTCACCGCCTGCTCGTACAGCCGCCGCCCCCGCTCCGTCGAGAAGTCGAGCCGGGCCAGCACACCGGGGACGGCGATCGACGCCATCAGCGAGCGGTGCAGATCGGCCATCCGCTCCGGCATGTCCTGACGGTTGGTCATGATGCTGGACATCACCTGGGTGCCGGTGAAGGTCGCGGTCATCATCCAGGAGACCGCCTCGATGTTCAGGTGCGGCAGCAACTCGCCGTTGGCCTGCGCCTCCCGGAATTTGATCTGGTTGATCTCGTTCCATGCCTGCATGGGAACCCGCCGGTCCAGCCCGTCCCTGGCCGAGCCCGCGTCCACGGTGAGCCGCACACTCCCCTGGAAGATCGGGTCACCGGTCTTCGGCTGGAGCAGATGCGAGAGCACCTGGGCTCCGTCGATCGCCTCCTGGAGCTTCAGCTCGTGCGGCGTGATCTCCGGCAGTACGTCGGCCTGGGCGTCGAGCACCGCCTGGGCGAGCTCCCGCTTGGACTCGAAGTGGAAGTAGAGGGCGCCCTTGGTCAGTCCCGCCCGTTCGAGAATGTCGGTGATCTTCGTCGCCTCGTATCCGACTTCGTCGAACACCCTGGCCGCTTCCACGATGATCTTCTGCCGTGTGCGGATGGCCCGCTCCTGTTGCGCCACAAGGCGCCCCCTAACCGCCGCTGCGTGAAAAAAGACCGAACGGTCTGATTCTAACGTGGCCCCTCGCGGTCCGGTATCGGCAACGTTCCGGTCGCCGCCCCGGACCACGGCTTACCCCCTCCCGCGCCCCCGGCCCGTGCGGGCCGGGGGCGGATCCGGTCCCCCGCCCGTACGGGAGCCGCGGGGAGGAAGGGAACCGGGCCGGGTCAGCGGTTGGGCAGCAGATCGCCGTCCGCCGCCGCTTCCGCGGCACCCGGCTCCCACTCCCCGCCGCCGGGACGGGCATCGCGCTCACCCCCGGACTGCGCGCCGTGGCCCGCGGGCGGCTCGCCGCGCCCGGCGTCGCCGGGGTTCCGGACCAGCATGGCCGCCAGGGTCGCGGCTATCAGTACCCCCGCGGCGCCCACCAGGAAACTGTGGGACATGCCCGTAGTAAAAGCGGCGGCCGCCACCTCCAGCAGTGCGCCGTCCTCGGTCCGTTCGGCCAGGTCCATCGCGTAGCCGATGGACTCGCGGGCCGCGTGGGGCACCGTGGCCGGCATCCCGTCGGAGTATCCGCTGGAGAGCACGGCACCGATGGCGGCGACACCGAGGGCCGCGCCCGCCTGCTGGACGGTGTCGTTGAGGGCGGAGCCGACACCGGCGTGCTCCTTCGGGACGGCACCCATCAGCGCGGAGATCACGGCCGGCATCGCGAGGCCGCTGCCCGCCCCCATCAGGACCATCGCCGCGACGAGCACGCCCCAGCCGTCGCCCCGGGAGAGCGTCGACAGTACGGCGAAGCCGGCCGCGATGGTGAGGAGCCCGGTCACGGCGACGACCCGGTTCCCGATCCTTGCCAGCAGGGCCGCACCGACGGCGTTGAACAGCAGGGTCGTCACCGCCAGCGGGGTGAAGGCGAGCCCGGCCGCGGTGGCGCTGTAGTCGAGGACGAACTGGAGGTACTGGGTGAGCACCAGCATCAGACCGCCGTTGGCGAAGGTCAGCAGGACGATCGAGAGGCTGGCGCCCGTGAAGACCTTGTTGCGGAAGAGGGAGAGCGGGACCATCGGCGACGCGGTGCGGGTCTCCCAGACCGCGAAACCGACCAGCCCCACCAGGGCGACGGCCAGCGAGACCTGGGTACCGGTGTGCCCGAGACCGCCCTTCGGCAGTTCGATGACCGTCCAGACCAGGGCGGTCATTCCGGCCATCGAGAGCACCATCCCGACGGGGTCCGCCTTCCGCCAGGGGCCCTTGGACTCCGGCATCAGCACCAGCGCCGCCACGATCGCCAGCACCGCGACCGGGATGTTGATCAGGAAGACGGCACCCCACCAGAAGTCGGCGATCAGCGCGCCGCCGAGGACCGGACCGCCGACCAGGCCGACCATCGCCACCGCGGACCAGGCGGCGATCGCCTTCGGCCGCTCGTCCTCGTCGAAGACGGTGACCAGGATGGAGAGCGTGCTCGGCATCACCAGCGCACCGCCGACGCCCATCAGCGTCCGGCCCAGAACGAGCTGTCCGGGGCTGGTGGCCCAGGTGGCGATCATGGACGCCGCGCCGAAGACCACCAGTCCGACGATCATCACCTTCCGCCGGCCGAAGCGGTCGGAGAGGCTGCCCGCGGTCAGCAGCAGACCGGCGAAGACCAGCATGTAGGAGTCGAGGATCCACTGGATGTCCCGGTTGGTGGCACCCAGGTCCTTGGTGATCGCGGGGATGGCCACGGCAAGCACCATGTTGTCGATCACCAGCACCAGAGTGCTCAGGCAGAGCACCACCAGAATCAGCCAGCGTCGCGGATGACGTTCCGTCACTTCAAGCCTTTCACAGGGCGTTGACCCCTGAGGGACCGGCCGAGGCCGCTCTCCCGGGGTGAGGACTGCGCCAATATAAAACCGACGTGGCGGTTTTCTCTACACCGCTGCCGGTTTCTTTGCGATCAACAACGGACCAGGGACCCAGCCTCGCAACCCGATCCGGAGGTGGCCCAACCCTCAACACACGCTGACTGAACAGGTGTTACTCGATGTCGGGGGATGAGGGTCCCGGCCGCGACGCATGCGTTCGCGCCCTGCGGCGGGGAAAAATTTACAGCCGAAAGAGTCTGTTTCTGAGACGGCAACCGCCGGGTGATGCCCGTTCAGGGGCTGGTGCGCGTCCCGATGACGACGGTCGCCCACCAGGTGTCGGAGTGCGCCGCCTCGGGGCTCAGCCCGGCGTCCGCCACGATGTCCAGGGCCCGTTCGGCCTGCCGGTCACCCGTCTCGAAGAGCAGACTGCCACCGGGCGCCAGCCACTCCCCCGCCCCGGCCGCGACCCGCCGCAGCACGTCGAGCCCGTCCGCGCCCCCGTCGAGCGCCACCCGCGCCTCGTGCTCCCGGGCCTCGGCCGGCAGCAGCCCGATCTCCCCGGTGGGTACGTACGGCACATTGGCCAGCAGCACGTCCACCCGCCCCCGCAGGGCCGGCGGCAGCGGGGCGTAGAGGTCGCCCTCGTACACCCGGCCGCCGAAGGGCAGCACATTGCGGCGGGCGCAGCGCACCGCGGCGGGGTCGATATCGGCGGCGTGGAGTTCCGCGCCCGGCACTCCGGCCGCGAGGGCGGCACCCAGCGCGCCGGAGCCGCAGCACAGATCGGTGACGACGGCCCGGGGCGGGGCGAGGCCGAGGGCCAGCCGGACGAGGAACTCCGTACGGCGCCGGGGGACGAACACCCCGGGGTCCACGGAGATCCGCAGCCCGGCGAACCCGGCCCAGCCGACGACGTGTTCCAGCGGGCGTCCGGCGGCCCGCAGCTCCACCAGTTCGGCGAGCCGGGCGGGGGTGTCCGCCGCGGAGACCAGCAGTCCGGCCTCCTCCTCGGCGAAGACGCAGCCGGCCGCGCGGAGCCGGGCCGCGACGGGGGCGGGGTCAGCGGAGAAAGCGGGGTCGACGGCGGGCGCAGGATCCACGGCGGCGTCGGAGGAGAACGCAGCAGGCGCAGCGGGCGAGGAGGTGGTGAGGGGGTCCGGGGAAAAGGGGTGCGACAAGGGCATGGTGGGGGCCTTCCGGGTTTCCGAAGGGCGCTCCACGGCTCTCACCTCTGCCGGTGGGCCGTCCCGGCCGTCGTCCGGCCGTACGCGAGGAGCACCCGGTCCTGCACAGCGGAAATCGGGCTCACCTCCTCGTTCGTCCGTCGTGGCTCCGTGCCCGCGTACCGTGCGGCACGGGGCTGCCGGACGCGGGACGGCCACTCTATCCCGGCGGTTCCCGCCCGGCACCGGGACCGCGCGCTCAGCTCAGTCCGGAGGCGTCGAAGACCGCGCGGGCCCGCTCCGTCTCGACATCGGCCATCCGTGCACGGAGTCCGTCCAGGACCCGGGTGCCGGTGCGCAGCAGCCCGCTCTCCCGCGAACGGCGTGCGCCCCGGTCGAGTTCGTGCCAGATCAGCGGGTTCGCGGTGAGGGTCATCGGGTCGACCTCCACCCGGCCCCCGGCCGCGTCGACCAGGACGACGCGCTGGGAGATGCCCTCGCGGCGGGCGACCCGGGTCAGCAGGTCGGTGCGGACGCACCGTTCGCGGAGCAGTCCGCGGACGGTCAGCCGGTCCCGGCACACCGTCACCCGGGGCGGGTAGAGCACGGCGAACAGCAGTCCGGCGAGGCCGGTCCAGAGCGCGGAGCGCGGGGCGTCGAGAGTGCCGCCGCCGAAGTCGACGATATGGAGCAGGATCAGCAGGGCGAGGGAGCAGAAGGCCGCGGCCCACAGATCGTGGGTCCACCGGCCGTCCTCGGCGAGTACGGCACCGGGGCCGGTGTCCCGGCCGGGGCACCGGCCGCCCCCGTCGAGCGGGGACCTCCCGGGTCCGTCGCGCTCGCCGCGCTCCTCACGTTGCCCGAATCTCCGGTACTTCCCGTGCTTTCCCGGCCCACCGTCCCGGCGCTGAGATCCCATGGCCCGGAGCGTAGGCCCGCGGGGCCCGTTCGTCGCCGTCCCGGTGGGCGTGCTGACGCTTTCCGTACGCATCGCGTCAACATCCCGTGAAGACCCGTCGCCGGGGCGCAAGGGACGTGACAAGACGGCCCGTGGCGGGAAATCGGCGCCTTCACTCTGGGGGCGGCCCCCGGCGCGGGGGCCGGGCCAGGAGGGGGACCAGCACGATGAGCAGAATCTCCACGCCGCGCGGCACGGCCGGGGATCCGGCGGGGCCGCCGTCCGGAAGGCCGGAACGGTTCGGGACGGACGCTCCGGCGGGCCTCGCGGCCCCGGACCGGCCGCCGGGACCGGACCGCCGCCCGGAGGCCGGGGGTCCGACGGAGGCCGGGGGGCCGCCGCTCGCGTTCCACCGCGGCCACCGGGAGCGGCACAAGCTGACCGCCCTCCAGGGGCTGGCCGCGCTCTCCCTGGACGCGATGGCGTCGGTGGCGTACGGGCCGGAGGCCATCGTCCTGGTCCTGGCGGCCGCGGGGGCGGCGGGGCTCGGCTACACCCTGCCGGTCACCCTGGCGATCGCCGCTCTGCTGGCCGTGCTGGTGGCCTCGTACCGCCAGGTGATCGCCGCCTTCCCGGACGGCGGCGGTGCGTACGCGGTCGCCCGCCGCCATCTCGGGCGGCGGACCTCGCTCACCGCGGCCGCCTCCCTCGTCCTCGACTACGTGCTCAATGTCGCGGTCTCCGTGACCGCCGGGGTCGCGGCCCTCACCTCGGCCTTCCCCTCCCTCTACGACGACCGGCTGCCGCTCTGCCTGGGGGTGCTGGTCCTGGTCACCGCGGTCAACCTGCGGGGCATCGTGAACTCGGCGAAGGCGTTCATCGTGCCGACGGCGGTCTTCGTCGGCTCGATCCTCACCCTGATCGCGGTCGGGCTGTTCCGGTCCGGCCCGGTGTCCACGGCGACGGCCGACGGACATGCCACGGTCCTGGGCGAGAACGCCACTGCGGTCGGCGCGCTGCTGCTGCTCAAGGCGTTCGCCTCGGGCTGCTCGGCGCTGACGGGCGTGGAGGCGGTCGCCAACGCGGTGCCGTCGTTCCGTGCCCCGGCCGCCCGGCGGGCCCAGCACACGGAGATCGCGCTGGGCGCCCTGCTGGGGGTGATGCTCATCGGCCTGTCGGTGCTGATCGGCCGGTTCCACCTCCAGCCCGTCGAGGGTGTGACCGTACTGGCGCAGCTGGCCGATGCCTCACTCGGCCACAACTGGGGCTTCTATGTGGTGCAGTTCGCGACGGTCGTCCTGCTGGCGCTGGCCGCGAACACCTCGTTCGGCGGGCTGCCGGTGCTGATGTCGCTGCTGGCCAGGGACAACTATCTGCCGCATGTCTTCCGGCTGAAGGCCGACCGGGAGGTCCACCGGCACGGCGTGGCGGCGCTGGCGGCGGTCGCCGCGCTGCTGCTGTTCTTCTCCGGCGGGGACACCAACACCCTGGTACCGCTCTTCGCCATCGGGGTCTTCGTGGGCTTCACGATCTGCCAGACCGGGATGGTGATCCACTGGCGTACGGTGCGTTCACCGGGGTGGGCCCGGCGGGCGGCGCTCAACGGGTTCGGGGCGGTGCTGACCGGAGTCAGCGCACTGGTGGTCACCGCGACCAAGTTCACCGAGGGCGCCTGGCTGATCGTGATCGCGCTGCCCGCGCTGGTGGTGCTCTTCGAGCGGGTGCACCGGGCGTACGGGCGGATCGACGAGCGCATCGGGCTGGGCCGGGTACCGGAGGCGCCGCACCGGGACCGGTCGCTGGTCATCGTCCCCGTATCGCATCTCTCCCGGCTGACCTGCGAGGCGGTGAACGCGGCGGTGTCGCTGGGGGACGAGGTGCGGGCGGTGACGGTCACGCACACCGACCCGGAGGACCGGGAGACGGCGCGGGCGCTGCGCCGGGACTGGGAGCTGTGGAACCCGGGGGTGGACCTGGTGGAGCTGCATTCGGAGCACCGCCGGATAGGGCGGCCGGTGTCGGAGTACGTCCGGCGGGTGTACAAGTACCACCCGAACACCCGGGTGACGGTGCTGATTCCGGAGGTGGAGCCGGACCGCTGGTGGCAGCGGGTGCTCCAGAACCAGCGGGGCGCGGTGCTGGCGCACGCGGTGCGCCGGGACACCGAGGCGGTGATCTGCCGGCTGCGGTTCCGGCTGGCGGACCCGGAGCGCCGGGCCGGTGGCGGGGCCGCGGACGGTCCCGGGGCCGGGGCCCGGGAGAGCTGAGCCGTACGGCCCCGGAGTACGGCCCCGGGGTGCGGGAGTGCGGGCGCCGGGGACTCACGGGTCCCCGGCGCCGCCCTGTTCCGGCCGGGTGGACCGGTGACCGGGACACCGGACGGTCCGGACCGTACGCGCCGTACGCGCCGGCCGGTGTACGACCGGACCGTGATGTGGTCCGCCCGGCCCGCCGCTCAGCCGGCGGTGGAGGCCTCCGCGGGGGCCCCGCCCCGCAGCAGGGCCGCGCCCAGCGGGGTGAGGGTGTGGAGTACGGCGTTCCCGTGGCGGAGGGTGAGGACGAGCCCGGCCTCCCGCAGTACGGCCGCGTGCTGGCTGGCCGAGGCGAGGGAGACACCCGCCCTGCGGGCCAGTTCACTGGTGGTGCAGCCGTGGCGGATGGCCTGGAGAACGGCCGAGCGGGTATGCCCGACGAGCCGTCCCAGGGAGGGGGCGAGCGCGGTGGCCGCCTCGCCGAAGACCGGGTCGGGCGGATGGTCGACGGGGTAGACCAGGACCGGCGGCAGCGCGCCGTCCCGCAGGACGACGGGGGTGTCCCGGCAGAAGAAGGAGGGCTGGAGCAGCAGCCCCCGGCCGTCGAGCCGGAGTTCGCGGTCGACGGGGTAGTCGGCTTCCAGCACCGGCGCCCGCCAGCGGAACACGGGCGGCAGCGAGCAGAGGAGTTCGGCGGCTCCCCCGTCGAGCAGCGCCCGGCCGCGAGCGGCGCGATCGGCTTCGACTCTGGCTTGAATATGCGGCCAGTACGGTTCCACCGCGGCCCGGTAGTAGCTGCGGACCGTGGTCAGCAGCCGGGACATGGAACCGGGCCGCCCCTCGGCGAGTGCGGCGACCGCGGGGGCCGGGGCGGGGGTGGCGGCCGGCGGCGCCTGGGGCCGCTCGGCGGTGCCGCCGGCTCCCGGCGCAGGTCCGGGCGCGGATCCCGGTGCACGGCCGCCTGCACGGGCGGATGCACGGGATGCTGAAGCCAGAGTCAGTTCGGAAAGAAGTCGGGCCGGGGCGGTGGCGCGTATCGCCGCGAGGCCCGATTCAAGACCGCCACCGCCTTCCGGCGGGGTCAGAAAGTCCGGAAAATAGCCTCTTGGCGGTACGACGGCGGCCAGCAGGCTTGTTTCACCATTCAACCTGGCCCGGGTTTCCGATCGCCATTCCCCGAACATCACCGCACGTCGGCGCTCCCTCAATCGATGAAAACTGAGAATGGTCTCCCACAGGACATCCGGTTTCGCGGCCATTCTCACTCGGGCCAGATCGTCGCCGGAGAAATGGATACGGAGCACTGAACCCCCACCTGTTGCATGAGCAATCGCCCCCTACCACTGAGTATGCACACCATCACAACCGGTTACCACGGAGTTTCAGCCAGAGTTGAAAAGCCTCGCCCGGGACGGGTGCGAACCGAAAGGCTGTACCGCGTCGGACAGGTTCCTTCTGTCTCCGATGGACGTAGCGAAGACCGTGGGGGGCTTTGCATCGTCCGGCGGCGGGTGACAGAAGGTGCGGCTCCCTGTCCGGCCGGGGTAATGGGGCGCGGCCCGAGGATGGGGATCCACGGGCCGCGCCCCGCCCGTGTCCCGGGGCGGAATGGCAACCTCCGTTAGTTAACGGACGGGGCTGCAGGGACGAATTCAGCAACGACTTTATGGAAGTCGCGCAAACAGTGGATGTACACCGGAAACGGGAGTTGCACAGAAGAGCCGACTAAGCAGCGAAGGAGCGGGCGCCCCGCACAAGGCGCCCGCTCCTTCCGTTCTGGGTTCCGGGACCGCCGCCGCCCGTTGAGGGATGGGGTACGGACGGCGGCGGGCCCGGAGTTCGAAGGTCAGCGCGAATCGCTGCCCCGCGACTCGATCGCCGCCCGCCCGGCCTCCAGCCGGGCCACCGGGATCCGGAAGGGCGAGCAGGACACGTAGTCGAGGCCCACCTCGTGGAAGAAGTGCACCGACTCCGGGTCGCCGCCGTGCTCACCGCAGACGCCCAGCTTGAGATCGGGACGGGTGGCCCGGCCGGCCGCCACGGCGCTGCGGACCAGGGAGCCGACGCCGTCCTGGTCGATGGTCTCGAAGGGCGATACCCCGAAGATGCCCTTCTCCAGGTAGGCGGTGAAGAAGCTCGCCTCCACATCGTCCCGGGAGAAGCCCCAGACGGTCTGGGTGAGGTCGTTGGTGCCGAAGCTGAAGAACTCGGCGGCCTCGGCGATCTGAGCGGCGGTCAGCGCCGCGCGCGGCAGCTCGATCATGGTGCCGAGGGCCAGCTTCAGGGTGGTGCCGGTGGCCGCCTCGACCTCGGCGATCACGGACTCGGCCTCGTCGCGGACGATCTCCAGCTCCTGGACCGTGCCGACCAGCGGGATCATGATCTCGGCGCGCGGGTCGCCCTTGGCGTCCTTGCGGGCGGCAGCGGCCTCGGCGATCGCCCGTACCTGCATGGCGAAGAGGCCGGGGATCACCAGACCGAGCCGGACCCCGCGCAGCCCCAGCATCGGGTTCTGCTCGTGCAGCCGGTGCACGGCCTGGAGGAGCCGCAGGTCGTTCTCGTTGTGGTCCTTGCGGGACTCGGCGAGCGCCACCCGTACCGAGAGTTCGGTGATGTCGGGGAGGAACTCGTGGAGCGGCGGGTCGAGCAGCCGGACCGTCACCGGCAGCCCGTCCATCGCCTCGAACAGCTCGGTGAAGTCCTTCCGCTGGAGCGGCAGCAGCCGCTCCAGCGCCTCGGCCCGCTCCTCGTCGTGGTCGGCGAGGATCAGCCGCTCCACCATCTCGCGCCGCTCGCCGAGGAACATGTGCTCCGTACGGCAGAGGCCGATGCCCTGGGCGCCGAACCGCCGGGCGCGGAGGGCGTCCTCGGCGTTGTCGGCGTTGGCCCGGACCCGCAGTCTGCGCACCCGGTCCGCGTACGCCATGATCCGGTGTACGGCGCCGACCAGTTCGTCGGCGTCGTCGGCGCCCGCGTGCATCCGGCCCTCGAAGTACTCGACGACCGGGGAGGGCACGACCGGCACCTCACCGAGGTACACCTTGCCGGTGGAGCCGTCGATGGAGACCAGGTCGCCCTCCTCCACCACGGTGCCGCCGACCGTCATCCGCCGGCGCTTGGTGTCGACCTCCAGGTCCTCGGCGCCGCAGACACAGGTCTTGCCCATCCCGCGGGCGACGACCGCCGCATGGGAGGTCTTGCCGCCGCGGGAGGTGAGGATGCCCTCGGCGGCGATCATCCCGTCCAGGTCGTCCGGGTTGGTCTCCCGGCGGATGAGGATGACCTTCTCGCCGGAGCGGGACCACTTGACGGCGGTGTACGAGTCGAAGACGGCCTTGCCGACCGCGGCGCCCGGCGAGGCGGCGATACCGCGGCCGAGCAGCTCGACCTTGGCGTCCTCGTCGAAGCGGGGGAACATCAGTTGGGCCAGCTGGGCGCCGTTGACCCGCTTCAGGGCCTCGGCCTCGTCGATCAGCCCCTGGTCGACGAGCTGGGTGGCGATCCGGAAGGCGGCGCCCGCGGTCCGCTTGCCGACCCGGGTCTGGAGCATCCAGAGCTTTCCGCGCTCGATGGTGAACTCGATGTCGCAGAGGTCCAGGTAGTGGTTCTCCAGCGTCTCCATGATCCGCATCAGCAGGTCGTACGACGCCTTGTCGATCGTCTCCAGCTCGGCGAGCGGCACGGTGTTGCGGATGCCTGCGACCACGTCCTCGCCCTGGGCGTTCTGGAGGTAGTCGCCGTAGACGCCCTGCTGGCCGCTGGCGGGGTCACGGGTGAAGGCGACCCCGGTGCCGGAGTCGGGGCCGAGATTGCCGAAGACCATCGAGCAGACGTTGACGGCGGTGCCCAGATCGTTGGGGATGCGCTCCTGGCGGCGGTAGAGCCGGGCCCGGTCGCCGTTCCACGATTCGAAGACGGCCTTGATCGCCAGGTCCATCTGCTCCCGGGCGTCCTGCGGGAAGTCCCGTCCGGCCTCGGTCTTCACGATCTTCTTGAACCGCTTGACCAGCTGCTTCAGATCGGCGGCGTCGAGATCCGTGTCCACGGTGACGCCCTTGGCCTCCTTGGCCTCCTCCAGCGCCTCCTCGAAGAGTTCGCCGTCGACCCCGAGGACGGTCCGGCCGAACATCTGGATCAGCCGCCGGTAGGAGTCCCAGGCGAACCGCTCGTCGCCCGCCTGCGCGGCCAGCCCGGTCACGGAGGCGTCGGAGAGACCGATGTTCAGGACGGTGTCCATCATCCCGGGCATGGAGAACTTGGCGCCCGAGCGGACCGACACCAGCAGCGGGTCGGCGGGCTCGCCGAGCTTTTTGCCCATCCGCCGCTCCAGGGCGTCGAGGTGCGCACTCACCTCGGACCGGAGGGCGGCCGGCTCGTCACCGCTGTCGAGGTAGACCTTGCACGCCTCGGTGGTGATCGTGAAGCCCGGAGGGACGGGCAGCCCGAGATTGGTCATCTCGGCGAGGTTGGCGCCCTTGCCGCCGAGCAGGTCCTTGAGGTCCTTGTTGCCCTCGGTGAAGTCGTAGACGAACTTCTGCTCGGACGTCTGATCGGGAAGGTCTCTGTTTTCCGACACGGCTCTCGACCCTTCGAGGCTCGGTGGCTGCCCTGACGGCCAGGAACATACCCAGATCGAAGGCGTCTGGGTACGTCCACTTGGTCGTCATACGGCCGTAACCACTCGTCCGCCACCGGATCGAAAGTTAACTGACGGGTAGACGGCTTTACCTTCCCCGTTCAGAGCTTGAACGCACCGCCACCTTCGGCAACGGATCGCACCCGGCGGATCGACGGATGGTGACCATGATCGTGAGAGGTCGAACGCATTCGGGTGGCACGGAGTGCCACCCTTGCGAGTTGTGCAGTCGATCAAAAACCGCTCATCCGAGCGGATGGGTTCTCAAGGGTGGCGAGAATCACGCATGGGAAGAGCCCCGGAATCCATCATCCGGACGCACGGGAACCGCCCGCCGCCAAAGTGGCGACGGGCGGTTCACAGGCCCGGAGATCGGGAGGAAAGGGCGTCAGCCGCCCGAGGTGTCCAGCTCGGCGTCCGCGGCGACGCTCGCGCAGTCGTACGGGTCCTTGAGCCAGCCGTCCGGGAGCACCACACGGTTGTTCCCGGACGTCCGCCCGCGCGGCCCGTCCGCGCCCTCGGGCCACGGCTGGTCGAGGTCGAGCAGCGAGAGCTGCTCCTCCAGCTCCGCCAGGGACGAGGTGACCGCGAGCCGCCTGCGCATCTCGGAGCCGACCGAGAAGCCCTTCAGATACCAGGCGACGTGCTTGCGGAAGTCGATGACACCGCGGGACTCGTCCCCGATCCACTCCCCCAGCAGTCGCGCGTGGCGCACCATCACCGCGGCCACCTCGCGCAGCCCCGGCTCCGTACGCTCCGTACCGCCCTCGAAGGCGGCGACCAGGTCCCGGAAGAGCCACGGGCGGCCCAGACAGCCGCGGCCGACCACGACACCGTCGCAGCCGGTCTCCCGGACCATCCGCAGCGCGTCGTCCGCGGACCAGATATCGCCGTTGCCGAGGACCGGGATCTCGGGCACATGCTCCTTGAGCCGGGCGATCGCCTCCCAGTCGGCGGTGCCGCCGTAGTGCTGGGCGGCCGTCCGGCCGTGCAGGGCGATGGCGGTGACTCCCTCGCCGACGGCGATCCGGCCCGCGTCCAGATAGGTCAGATGGTCGTCGTCGATGCCCTTGCGCATCTTCATGGTCACCGGCAGGGAGCCGGCGTTGCCGACGGCCTCGCGCAGGATCGCCCGGAGCAGGGGCCGCTTGTACGGCAGGGCGGAGCCGCCGCCCTTGCGGGTGACCTTGGGGACCGGGCAGCCGAAGTTGAGGTCGATATGGTCGGCGAGGTCCTCGTCGACGATCATCCGGACCGCCTTGCCGACGGTGACCGGGTCGACGCCGTACAGCTGGATCGACCGCGGGGTCTCGGTCGCGTCGAAGTGGACGAGCTGCATGGTCTTCTCATTGCGCTCGACCAGCGCCCGGGTAGTGATCATCTCGCTCACGAAGAGCCCCTTGCCCCCGCTGAACTCCCGGCACAGGGTGCGGAAGGGGGCGTTGGTGATCCCGGCCATCGGCGCGAGCACCACCGGGGGCCGCACCACGTGCGGGCCGACGGCGAGCTGCGCGGCGGCCGGGGCCTCGGGGGCCGGCGCGGCCGGGGCGGCGGGGGACGTGGCGAGCGTGGTCATCCGTCCATTGTCGCGTATGGCGCGTGGCAGACGGACAGACTTCGTTAGTTAACCGTACTATCGACCTATGTATGTGTCCGAGCTCACTTCGCGGCGCCGCCTGCTCGTCCTCGGCATCTGTTGCATGAGCCTGCTGATTGTCAGCCTCGACAACACCATCCTCAATGTGGCGCTGCCGTCCATCGGGCGGGAGCTGGACGCCTCCGTCTCCGGGCTCCAGTGGACCATCGACGCCTACACCCTGGTCCTGGCGTCCCTGCTGATGCTCGCCGGGTCGACCGCCGACCGGATCGGCCGGCGCCGGGTCTTCCTGGCGGGACTGGTGCTGTTCACGCTCGGCTCGGCCCTCTGCTCGCTCGCCCCGGACCTGGAACTGCTGGTGGTCTTCCGGATGGTGCAGGCGGTCGGCGGTTCGATGCTCAATCCGGTGGCCATGTCGATCATCACCAACACCTTCACCGACCCGGCCGAGCGGGCCCGCGCGATCGGGGTCTGGGGCGGGGTCGTCGGTATCTCCATGGCCGCGGGCCCGCTGGTCGGCGGGCTGCTGGTGGACTCGGTCGGCTGGCGGTCGGTCTTCTGGGTCAATATCCCCGTCGGACTGCTGGCGCTCCTGCTGACCTGGCGGTACGTCCCGGAGTCCCGGGCCCCGAAGCCCCGGCGCGCCGACCCCGTGGGCCAGGTGCTGATCATCGTCCTGCTGGGCTCGCTGACCTACGCGATCATCGAGACGGACCCGGTCGCCGGAGTGGTCGCGGCCCTGGCGCTGCTGGGGGTGCTGATCTACGAGCCCCGGCGCCGGGAGCCGCTGATCGACCTCCGCTTCTTCCGCAGCGCGCCGTTCAGCGGGGCGACGGTGATCGCGATCGCCGCCTTCGCGGCCCTCGGCGGCTTCCTGTTCATGAACACCCTCTATCTCCAGGAGGTCCGCGGCTACAGCGCCCTGCACGCCGGGCTCTACATGCTGCCGATGGCGGCGGTCACGCTGGTCGCGGCGCCGCTGTCGGGGCGGCTGGTCGGCGCGATCGGGCCCCGGGTGCCGCTGCTGGTGGCGGGGGCGGCGATGGCGGCGAGCGGGGTGCTGTTCGCCGCCTTCGACGCGGAGGCCACGAACACCCTGCTCTTCACGGGGTATGTGCTCTTCGGGCTGGGCTTCGGCCTGGTGAACGCGCCGATCACCAATACGGCGGTCTCCGGGATGCCGCGCGCCCAGGCGGGGGTGGCGGCGGCGGTGGCCTCCACCAGCCGGCAGATCGGCCAGACACTCGGGGTCGCGGTGATCGGTACGGTGCTGGCGGCGGGCGTCTCCCTCGGTCTGGGCACGGTGGCGCGGAGCGCCGGGCGGACGGAGGCGTTCCTCGACGCGAGCCGCCCCGCGTGGTGGATCATCGCCGGCTGCGGGGCCGTGGTGCTGCTCGTCGGCGCGGCGACCACCGGGCGCTGGGCCCGGCGCACCGCGCTCGGCTGCGCGGCCCGCCTCCAGGAGCCGGAGGTCGCCCAGGAGCCGTCGCGGGCGGGCTGAGGCAGGCGCACCGGGGCAGCCAAGGCCCGCGCGGCGGGAGAGGGGCCGGAAACGGGAAGCCCGTGCGGCGGGCGCGGGCACGGGCGCGGGACCGGAAACGGCCATGCGGCCGGTCGGGCAGTCGGACGGACGGCCGGTCGGGCAGTTCGGACGGGAAGACGGGCCGGGAACGGGCGCGGCCCCGGACCGCGGGCATCGCGGTCCGGGGCCGTCCCGGGTGTCACTGCGGTGTCGCCGCGGTGCCCCGCCGTTCGGCGGGCGGAGCACCTCGACCGGTTTCAGCCGTCCTGGCCGCCGGTCTCGGGCGCGGCCTCGTCGGCGGCGCCGTCCGCGGGGGCGGCGGTGCCCTGGGCCCGCGCCCGCATCCGGTTCAGCAGCTCGGTCTTCTGATCGGCCGCGACGCGGCGGTCGGATTCGCCGGTGAGGCCGGGGCCCTGCTGTCCGGGGCGGGCCGGCTTGCGGCGCTGTCCGCCGACACCGAGGAGGTTGTTACGGCTCTTGGCCATGGGGTGGTTCTCCCGTCGGGGTGAGACATGACTGGGGGGTCGCCGGAAGGTGGCGGGGCGGGGCGGTCGCCGCCCGGGCCGCCGCCGCGGCTCTCACTCGTAGATCTGGAAGAACGAGTACATGCCGCCGACGTTACCGGGCCGGGCGCACCGGGCGCATCCGGTTTTCCTCCGGCGCCGGAGGGGGGCGGGGTGCGGCGTTGGACCGCGTCCGCTCGGATCACCGGGGCGGGGTCCGCCGCGGCGGGGCCGGTGCGCCGGAGGCCGGCCGGACGTCCCGTCCGGCCGGCCTCCGTATGCCGTCGCTTCCCCGTGGGGTCAGCAGCCCACCAGGCGCGCGCCCAGGTAGCCCTGGATCTGGTCGAGGGAGACCCGCTCCTGCTTCATGGTGTCGCGCTCGCGCACGGTCACCGCGTTGTCGTCGAGGGTGTCGAAGTCGACGGTGACACAGAACGGCGTGCCGATCTCGTCCTGGCGGCGGTAGCGGCGGCCGATCGCGCCCGCGTCGTCGAACTCGATGTTCCAGTTCTGCCGCAGGTCCGCCGCCAGGCCCTTGGCCTTCGGGGAGAGCTGCGGGTTGCGGGAGAGCGGCAGCACCGCGACCTTGACCGGGGCGAGCCGCGGGTCGAGCCGGAGCACGGTCCGCTTCTCCATGACGCCCTTGGCGTTCGGCGCCTCGTCCTCGTTGTAGGCGTCGAGGAGGAAGGCGAGCATCGTCCGGCCGACACCGGCGGCGGGCTCGATGACATACGGCGTCCAGCGCTCGCCGGCCTCCTGGTCGAAGTACGACAGGTCGTGGCCGGACGCCTTGGAGTGCGCGTTCAGGTCGTAGTCGGTGCGGTTGGCGACACCCTCCAGCTCGCCCCACTCGCTGCCGCCGAAGCGGAAGCGGTACTCGATGTCGGCGGTGCGCTTCGAGTAGTGGGAGAGCTTCTCCTGCGGGTGCTCGTACCAGCGCATGTTCTCCTCGCGCAGGCCGAGGCCGGTGTACCAGTTCCAGCGCTGGTCCATCCAGTACTGCTGCCAGTGCTCGTCCTCGCCCGGCTTGACGAAGAACTCCATCTCCATCTGCTCGAACTCACGGGTCCGGAAGATGAAGTTGCCCGGAGTGATCTCGTTCCGGAAGGACTTGCCCATCTGCGCGATACCGAACGGCGGCTTCTTGCGCGACGCCTGCTGGACATGGGAGAAGTTGGTGAAGATGCCCTGGGCCGTCTCGGGCCGCAGGTAGGCGATGGAGCCCGAGTCCTGGGTGGGGCCGAGGTGGGTGGCGAGCAGTCCGGAGAACTGCTTGGGGTCGGTGAAGGCGCCCTTGGTCCCGCAGTGCGGGCAGTTGATGTCCGCGAGGCCGTTCTCCGGCGACTTGCCGCCGTGCTTCTCCTCGTAACTCTCGATGAGGTGGTCCGCACGGTAACGCTTGTGGCAGGAGGTGCACTCGGTGAGCGGGTCGGAGAAGGTGGCGACGTGGCCGGACGCCTCCCAGACCTCCGTGGCCAGGATGACCGACGAGTCGATTCCGACGACGTCCTCGCGCGAGGTGACCATGTAGCGCCACCACTGGCGCTTGATGTTCTCCTTCAGCTCGACACCGAGCGGTCCGTAGTCCCATGCGGCGCGCTGACCACCGTAGATCTCGCTGCAGGGATAGACAAAGCCACGGCGCTTGCTCAGGTTGACGATCGTGTCGATCTTGTCGGCGGCCACGGTGCTCTCTTCATAGGGACGACGGCTGGGCGAATGCTTCAGATTACCGGCGTGCGGGCCCCCGGGATCAAATCGAGGGCGATCAGGTACCCGGCGAGAAGCGGACCCACTCCTTCCATGCACCCGCCACCCATCTTGTTGACAATCGTTTCCAATTTTGTTGAAAATGACTGTCATGAACGTACGCCCTCTGATACCCACCGCCGTCACCGCCGGAGCCGCCGCCCTCGGTCTCCTCGCGCTGTCGGCCTGCTCCACCGCCGATGCCTCGGACGGCCGGGAGGACGGCAAGCTCAAGGTGGTGGCGTCGTTCTATCCGATGCAGTTCCTCGCCGAGCGGATCGGCGGCGATCATGTGAAGGTCTCCACCCTGACCAAGCCGGGTGTCGAGCCGCACGATCTGGAACTCAAGCCCCGCCAGGCCGCCCAGCTGGAGAAGGCGGGCTACATCCTCTACCTCAAGGGCGTCCAGCCCGCCGTCGACAGCGCCATCGAGAAGACGGACATCGACCACAAGACCGACGCGGCGAAGCTCGCGGACACCGAGCTGCACCCCGCCGAGGAGCGTGCGGAGCAGGCCGGGAGCGCGAAGGGCGGCGACGGCCACGAGGGGCACGACCACGGAGCCGAGGGCGACGGCCACGACCACGCCGCGGAGGGCGAGAGCCCGGCCGCGGAGGGCGACGGTCACGACCACGGCCCCGGCGATCCGCATATCTGGCTCGACCCGCTGAAGTACGCCCAGGTCGCCGACGGTGTCGGCGCCGCGCTCGCCAAGGCCGACCCGGACAACGCCGCCGACTACCGCAAGAACACCGACGCGCTGGTCGGCGAGCTGAAGGCGCTGCACACCTCCTTCGAGCAGGGCTTGAAGAACACCTCCACCCGCACCTTCCTCACCACCCACTCCGCCTTCGGCCACCTCGCCGAGCGGTACGGGCTCCAGCAGGAGGGCATCGCCGGGATCGCCCCCGAGGCCGAGCCCAGCCCCGCCCGGATCAAGGAGCTCCAGACCGTCGCCCGGCAGGACCGGGTGACCACAGTCTTCTTCGAGACCCTGGCCAGCGACCGGACCGCGAAGACCCTCGCCGGGGACGCCGGTCTGCGCACCGATGTCCTCGACCCCCTGGAGGGCATCACGGAGAAGTCGAAGGGCCGGGACTACTTCGAGGTCATGAACGCCAACCTCACGGCCCTCAAGACGGCCCTGGGGGCGAAATGAGCACCGCGGAGGCCCCCGCCGTCGCGCTGACGGGCGCCCGGGCCGCCCTCGGCGCCCGGCCCGTCCTGCGCGGCGTCGATCTGACCGTGGCCCGCGGCGAGGTCGTCGCCCTGCTCGGCGCCAACGGCTCCGGCAAGTCGACCGCCGTCCGCGCGGCCATCGGCCGGGTGCCGCTCACCGAGGGCCGGGCCGAACTCTTCGGCACCGAGCTGCGCCGCTTCCGCCAGTGGGCGCGGGTCGGCTACGTACCGCAGCGGACCACGGCCGCCAGCGGGGTCCCCGCGACCATCCGCGAGGTCGTCTCCTCCGGACGGCTCTCCCGCTCCCGGTTCGGGCTGATGTCCCGCGCCGACAAAGCCGCCGTCGACCGGGCGATCGGCCTGGTCGGGCTCGCCGAGCGGGCCGGGGACCCGGTGGAGGCGCTCTCCGGCGGCCAGCACCAGCGGGTGCTGATCGCCCGGGCGCTGGCCGGCGAACCCGAGCTGCTGATCATGGACGAGCCGATGGCGGGCGTCGACCTGGCCAGCCAGGAGGTCCTTGCCGCGACCCTGCGCGACCAGGTCGCGGCCGGTACCACCGTCCTGCTGGTACTGCACGAGCTGGGCGCGGTGGAGCCGCTGATCGACCGGGCCGTGGTGCTGCGCGACGGCTGCGTGGTCCACGACGGCCCGCCGCCGCGCGCCGTGGGACAGCACGCGCTGCCCGGACACGACCATGTACATCCGCATGCGGCCGACGAGCCGCTCCGCACCGGACTGCTGGGCTGACCATGGAAATCCTCGAAACGGCATTCATGCAGCGGGCGCTGATCGCGGCCCTGCTGGTCGGTATCACCGCCCCGGCGATCGGCGTCTATCTCGTCCAGCGCCGGCAGGCGCTGATCGGCGACGGCATCGGCCATGTCGCGATGACCGGTGTGGGCCTCGGCTTCCTGCTCTCCACCAACCCCATCTGGATGGCGACCCTGGTCTCCGTGGCCGGTGCCGTCACCATGGAGCTGATCCGGGCGTACGGCCGCACCCGCGGCGATATCGCGCTCGCGCTGCTCTTCTACGGCGGTATGGCGGGCGGAGTGCTGCTGATCAACGTCTCCGACACCGGCTCGACGGCCGATCTCAGCTCCTTCCTCTTCGGCTCGCTCTCCACGGTCTCCGACGCCGATCTCACGGCGATCTCCCTGCTGGCCGCCTTTGTGGTGCTGGTCTCGGTGGGGCTGCGGCGCCAGCTCTTCGCGATCAGCCAGGACGAGGAGTTCGCCCGGGTCACGGGGCTGCCGGTACGGGCGCTGAACCTGCTGATCGCCGTCACCGCGGCGGTCACCGTCTCGGTCGCCATGCGGGTCGTCGGGCTGCTGCTGGTCAGCGCGCTGATGGTGGTCCCGGTGGTCGCCGCCCAGCAGATCTCGCGCTCCTTCCGGGCGACCTTCGCCCTGGCCGTCGGCATCGGGGTCACCGTGGCGCTCGCGGGCACCACCACCTCGTACTACCAGGACGTACCGCCCGGGGCGACGATCGTGCTGCTGGCCATCGGCGTCTTCCTGCTGCTGACCGTCCTGGCGGCGCCCGTGGCCCGGCGGCGGGCCAAGGCGGCCGAGGCCGCGGTCGCCGAGGAGTGCCGGGTACCGCTGCCGGGCGTCCGGACGGCGGGTGACGACGTCACGGTGTAGCGCCCGCAGGCCCCTGCGGCCCGCCTCCGCCGGCCGTTCCGCCGGGCCGCCGACCGCCCGGCGGGCCCCCCTCCGGGCCCGCCCGGACCGCACCGCGGACGCCGAGGGTGCCGGGCGCGCTGCCGCGCCTGGCAGAATTGGCCGTGACACGTTGTGCGGCCGAACGAGGAGGCACCTGTGGCCACGGCGCCATCCGGCGGAAACACCACCCCTGTGCGAGGCCGGTCGACCCGGCAGCGCGCCGCAGTCGCGGCCGCGCTCAACGAGGTGGACGAGTTCCGCAGCGCCCAGGAGCTGCACGACATGCTCAAACACCGCGGTGACTCGGTGGGGCTGACCACGGTCTACCGCACCCTCCAGTCCCTGGCGGACGCGGGCGAGGTCGATGTGCTGCGCACCAGCGACGGCGAATCCGTCTACCGCCGCTGCTCCACCGACGACCACCACCACCATCTGGTCTGCCGGGTCTGCGGCAAGGCCGTCGAGGTCGAGGGCCCGGCGGTGGAGTCGTGGGCCGAGTCGGTCGCGGCCCAGCACGGCTATGTGAACGTGGCGCACACCGTGGAGATCTTCGGTACCTGCGCCGAGTGCGCCGCCGCCCAGCGGGCGGCCAAGAGCTGAGACACGGAGAAGGGCGGCGGGCCGGTGGCCCGCCGCCCTCCTCCGTATGTCTGCCGGAGAACCGGTACTCCCCCGGTACGCCCGGCAGCGGATCAGGTCCGCAGGGAGTGCTCGTCCAGTACGGCCCGGAGCCGGGCCTCGCCGTCCTCCCCGAGGATGCCGCGCTTAGGCAGCAGCGCGATGCCCAGGGACCTGCGGTCCGCGCTCAGCAGCACGAACAGCTCCGGGGTCTCCTTGTAGCGCGGCCAGGCCTGCCAGCCGAAGGACTGGTCGACCGCCGTGGAGACGAAACGTACGCCCGTGGTGTCGACGACGGAGCGGGTGTCGCCGTACTTCGCCAGCAGGCTGTTCAGCTGCCGCCCGATCAGCCACGGCCGGAGCGGGATCATGACGGCCACGGCCAGCCCGGCCACCAGCAGTCCGGCGGCGGCCGGCAGGTACTCGCCGGACCGCAGCAGCAGAAGAGCCGCGCCGACGAGGACCAGGGCCACGACGGCGTCGGCGAACCGCCGCGCCTGGCCGGTGACCGCCGAATCCCTGGCCCGGACGGCGGCGACGGCGTCGGACAGCCCGAGCCGGTAGTGCAGCTCCACCGCCGCCGGAACGGCCGTCGCGCGCTGTCCGTCACTCTGCTCCGTGCTCATGACGGACAGCCTACGCGGGTCAGCGCTGTGCCTGCGGCGGCACCTCGTTGGGCAGGGCACCGCCGAAGCGGCGGTCGCGCTGGGCGTACTCCAGACAGGCCCGCCACAGGTCGCGCCGGTCGAAATCGGGCCAGAGGACGTCCTGGAAGATCAGCTCGGCGTAGGCGCTCTGCCAGATCAGATAGTTGGAGGTGCGCTGCTCGCCGCTGGGGCGCAGGAAGAGGTCCACATCCGGCATGTCCGGGTAGTAGAGGTACTTGCGCAGGGTCTTCTCGTTCACCTTCGACGGGTCGAGGCGACCCGCCGCGACCTCCTGGGCGACCCGCTGCGCGGCATCGGCGATCTCGGCCCGGCCGCCGTAGTTGACGCAGAAGTAGAGCGTCATGGCGTCGTTGTCCCTGGTCTGCTCCTGAGCGACCTGAAGCTCCTGGACGACCGACTTCCACATCTTCGGCATCCGGCCGACCCAGCGGATCCGGATCCCCAGCTCGTCCATCTCGTCCCGGCGGCGGCGGATCACGTCCCGGTTGAAGTTCATCAGGAAGCGCACCTCGTCGGGCGAGCGCTTCCAGTTCTCGGTGGAGAAGGCGTACAGCGAGAGATTGCGGACGCCCATCTCCAGACAGCCCTTGAGGACGTCGAGGACGACGCCCTCGCCGACCTTGTGGCCCTCGGTGCGGGGCAGCCCGCGCTCCTTGGCCCAGCGGCCGTTGCCGTCCATCACGATCGCCACATGCTCGGGCACCAGCTCGCCGGGGATCTTCGGCGGGCGCGCACCGGACGGATGCGGCTCGGGGATCTTGTACTCACGGCGGTTACGGCCGAGGATTCCGCGTCGTGCCATGCGGCTACTCACTTCTCCTGTATGCGTGCGTTACCTGTGCTGCTGATGCTGCTCGTGCTCGTACTGCTGGTGCTCGTACTGCTCGTGCTTCGGCTACCGCGTGCTGCCGGCCGGACTGGCCCGGCGGTCGTCCTTCTCCACATACCGCAGGGAGCGCAGCCCGCGCTCCAGATGCCAGTGGAGATAGGCGGCGACCAGCCCGCTGCCCTCCCTGACATGCCGCGGCTCGCAGGCCTCCGCGGCGGGCCAGTCGCCGGTCAGCAGCGCACTGAGCAGCGCGATGGCCTCGGCCGACGGTACGACACAGCCCGGCACCCGGCAGTCGGCGCAGACCACACCGCCCGCGGCGGCCGAGAAGAAGCGGTTGGGCCCGTCCAGCCCGCACCGGGCACAGTCCACAAAGCTGGGCGCGTAGCCGTTCACCGCGAGGGAGCGGAGGAGGAACGCGTCGAGGATGAGGTGCGGGGCGTGCTCGCCGCGGGCCAGCGCCCGCAGCCCGCCGACGAGGAGCAGATACTGCTGGACGGCGGGCTCGCCCTCGTGGTCGGTGAACCGCTCGGCGGTCTCCAGCATGGCGGTGCCCGCGGTGTAGCGGGCGTAGTCGGTGACGATGGCGCCGCCGAACGGGGCGATCGTCTCGCTCTGGGTGCAGAGCGGCAGCCCGCGGCCGACCAGCTCGCTGCCGCGGGCGAAGAACTGCACGTCGACATGGGAGAAGGGCTCCAGCCGGGCCCCGAACTTCGACTTGGTGCGCCGCACCCCGCGCGCCACGGCCCGCACCCGCCCGTGCCCGCGCGTCAGCAGGCTGATGATGCGGTCGGCCTCGCCCAGCTTCTGAGTGCGCAGGACGACGCCTTCGTCGCGGAAGAGGCTCATGGGCCCATTCTCGCGTACGCGGCGGATGGCTAAGCCATGTCCGGCAGACCGGCTTCCCGGCCGCCGGGGACCACCAGGCCCGACTCGTAGGCGATGATCACCAGCTGGGCCCGGTCACGGGCGCCGAGCTTGCCCATCATCCGGCTGACATGGGTCTTCGCGGTCAGCGGGGAGAGCGCGAGGATCTCGGCTATCTCCGCGTTGTTCAGTCCCCGGGCGACCAGGGCGAGCACCTGGCGCTCCCGTCCGGTCAGATCGTCCGGCCCGGCCCGGCCGGGTGCCGGGGCCGCGGGGGCGGCCAGTACCCGGGCGATCAGTTTGGCCGTGGGGCCCGGTGAGAGCAGCGCGTCACCGGCGGCGACGGTACGGATCGCGGCGAGCAGCTCGGCCGGTCTGGTGTCCTTGACGAGAAAGCCGGAGGCTCCGGCGCGCAGCGCCTCGACGACGTACTCGTCGGTGTCGTACGTGGTCAGAACGAGGACCCGGACTCCGGCGAGGTCCTCGTCGGCGGCGATCAGCCGGGTGGCCTCGATACCGTCGAGCCGGGGCATCCGGAGGTCCATGACGACGACGTCGGCGCGTTCGGCGCGGGCCCGCCGCACCGCCTCGGCACCGTCGGCCGCCTCGCCGACGACCCGCATATCGGGCGCCGAGGAGACGAGGAGGGCGAAGGAGGCACGGACCAGTTGCTGGTCGTCGGCGAGCAGGACGCGGATCGGCGCCGAGGGGCCGCCGGACTCGGCGGGGGCCGGGGTGGTCATTGGGGGATCTCCGGTGACGGGAGCGGCAGGACGGCGGCGACCCGGAAGCCGCCGCCGGGTCGGGGGCCCGCGGTGAGGGTGCCGTGGACGCTGCGGGCGCGCTCCCGCATACCGGCGATGCCGAAGCCGGGCAGCGCCGCGGGGCCGGGATGCGGGCTGCCGTCGCCGTCGTCGACGACGGTGACATGGAGGGCGAGGCCGTGGCGTTCCACGGTGACGGCGACGGCGACACCGGTGCCGCCGTGGCGTACGGCGTTGGTGAGGGACTCCTGGACGATGCGGTACGCGGCGGACTCGACCGCAGAGGGCAGCCGGCCGTCACCGGCCCGCAGGGTGAGATAGGCGCCGGACGCGGCGGCGAGGCCGGGCAGGGCGCGCAGATCGGGCAGTGGCCCGCCGCCGTCCGGGGTCCCGGCGGGGCCGGGATGGTCCGGGTGGTCGGTGCGGAGCACGGTGAGCGTGGTGCGCAGTTCGCCGCGGGCGGCCCGGCAGGTGTCGGCGATGTCGTCGAGGGCCTGCGCGATCGCCGCCCGGTCGAGCCGGTCGGGGTCGACGGTCAGAACATGGGAGGCGACGGCGGTCCGCACCCCGATGAGGGTGATGGAGTGGGCCAGCAGATCGTGCAGATCGCGGGCGATCCTGATGCGCTCCTCGGCGACCCGGCGGGCGGCCTCCTGTTCCCGGGTCCGTTCGGCGTGCTCGGCCCGGGCCACCACGGAAGCAATGTAGTGGCGGTAGACACGGACCTTGGCGCCGACGGCGAGAACACTGACGACCCACCCGGAGGCGCGCAGCGTCTCCAGGCCCTCGTGGGTGCCGACACCGAACATCACCCCGGTCGCGAGGCCGACGACCGCACCGCCGAGGAGGGCGGTGTGCTTGAGCAGGGAGAGGGTGGCGAAGGTGTAGAGCAGGATCAGCGACCCGGGCAGCGGGGCGAGATGGGAGTTGTCCAGGGCGTGGTAGGGCACCACGAACAGGAGTCCGGCGAGCACCGCGGGGAAGGGGTGGCTGCGCCGCCAGGCCACCGGGAGGACCGCTCCGGCCAGCAGCGCCCAGCCGAGGGCGTCGGGCCGGCGGCCGTCCATCCCGGCCAGGGCGAAGGCGAAGGCGAGGAACAGGACGGCGGCGGCCAGGACGGCGTCGTTGCGGCGCAGGCGCGGTACGGACATCGGGTCCCGGCCGACGGTGTCGAGGAACCGCTCCCCGGGCCGCCGGGCCCGGTGGCCGCCGGCCGCCTGCCCGCCGGCCGCGGGCGGGCACGCCCCGGCGACGGCGGGGGCGGCGGGGCCGGCCGGCGGGGGCGTACCGGGTGTGGCGGGCGTACGCGGTGTGCCGGGGAGCGGCTCCGGGGCCCGTGGGAGCGGTACGGCGGCGGGCCGTGCCGCCGGGCCCGGCGGCACGGGCGCACTGTCCGGCGGCGGCGCGGTGCCCGCCACGGGCACGGGCGCGGCGGCGGGGGCACCGGTCGTCTCCGGTCCGGCGGCGGGCCCCGGAGCGGGTGGCGGCGGTGGCGGGGCGGCGGTGTCCATCGGCTCCATCCTCGGGTACGGGTACGGCCCGTGGCAGCCCCTCGGCACAGGAGGTGCCGAGGGGCCGGTCACAGGGGCACGGGCACCGGCGGTCAGCGGGCGGCGGTCCGGGGCTCCTCCGCCGTCCGCCCGCCCGGCGCGGGGACTTCCGGAGCAGCGGATTCCGAAGCGGGGACTTCCGGAGCAGCGGCTGCCGGGGCGGGGCCGCCGCCGGGGCGGGCCGTCCCGGCCGGGGCGCGGGAGAGCCGGCCGGGCCACCAGACGGCGCGCCCCAGCAGCAGGCTCGCCGAGGTCACCAGATACGTACGGACCAGGAAGGTGTCCAGCAGCACCCCGACGGCGACCAGGAAGCCCATCTCGACCAGCATCACCAGAGGCAGGGTCGTCAGGACCGCGAAGGTGGCGGCGAGGACGACGCCCGCGGAGGCGATCACCCCGCCCGTGGTGCGCAGGGCGATCAGCGCGGCCTCGGCGGGCTCCCGGCCCTTCAGCGCCTCCTCCCGCATCCGGTGCATCAGGAAGATGCCGTAGTCGACACCGAGGGCGACCAGGAAGACGAAGGAAAGCAGCGGGGTGCCGTCGTCGACGCCCTCGAAGCCGAAGAGGGGCCCGAAGACCAGTCCGCCCAGCCCCCAGGCCGCGGCCCAGACGGCGACCACCGCGCCCCCGAGGAGCAGGGCCGCGACGACCGAGCGCAGCAGGGCCACCAGGATCAGCAGAACGGCGCCGAGGACGAGCGGGACGACCACCCGGCGGTCGCGTTCGTTGGTCTCCTTCAGGTCGATCGCCTGGGCGCTCTCCCCGCCGACGTACGCCCCGTCGAGGGTCTTCCGCAGCTCCTTGATGGTGGCGGTCTCCCCCGCCGACTGCGGGGCGTCCTTCGCGAAGACGGCGACCTCGGTCCACTCGCGGGTGCTGCGGCCGCGCTCCACGGCGGCCACCCCGTCGTGGGCCCGGGCCCCGGCGACGACCGCGTCGGCCCGGTCGGTGGGCGCGATCACGCTGATGGGCCGGCTGCTGCGGCCGGGGTACGCGTCGGCCAGCCGCTGCATGGCCGTGATGGACTCGGGCCGTTCGGTGAAGGAGTCCTCCGTCTTGATCCCGCCGGGCAGGTTGAACGCGCCCAGGGCGAGCGCGCCCAGCAGTACGCCTCCGGTGACCAGGACGGCGAGCGGGCGCCGCCCGGCCGAGCTGCCCATGGCGGCGAAGAGGGAGCGCCGCTCGGCGGGTTCGGTGCCGTAGACGGGGATCAGCGGCCAGAAGACCCGGCGGCCGAGGAGGACCAGCAGCGCGGGCAGCAGGGTCATCATGGCGACCAGGGCCGCCACCACTCCGACCGCGCCGACCGGCCCCAGCCCGCGGGCGCTGTTGAGGTCGGCGGCGAGCAGGCAGAGCAGCCCCGCGGCGACGGTGCCCGAGGAGGCGAGGACGGCGGGCCCGCAGCCGCGCAGGGCGGCGGCCATGGCGTCGTACGGACGGCGGTGGCGGCGCAGTTCCTCGCGGTAGCGGGCGACCAGCAGCAGGGCGTAGTCGGTGCCCGCGCCGAAGACGAGGACGGTCATGATTCCGGCGCTCTGGCTGTTGACGGTGATGTCGAAGCCCTCGACGAGCCCGTAGACGGCACCCCGGCTCAGCAGCGCGGCGACCCCGACGCTGAGCAGCGGGACCAGCCAGAGGAACGGGCTGCGGTAGGTGATGATCAGCAGCACGGTCACCACGGCGACGGTCGCGATCATCAGGGTGCCGTCGATGGTGGAGAAGACCTCGTCCAGATCGGCCTCCAGCGCGGCCGGCCCGCCGACGTCGACCCGCAGGCCGTCCCCTCCGGCGACGGTCGCGCGGACCTCCTCGACGAAGGCCATCCGCCGTTCCTCGTCGTTGCCGGGTTCGAGGGTGGCGAGCGGCACCATCAGGACGGTGCCGTCGGCGGACGGTACGGCCTTCGGGGGCGCCACCAGCCGGTGGGCGGCGGCGACGGCGGCGGTCTGCCGGTCCGCCGCGGACCGGTCGGCGGCGGTCAGCCCGCCGTCGCGGCTGTAGACGAGGACGACTTCGGTGGTCTCGCCGCCGGGCAGGGCCTGTTCGACGGCGGCGACCTGGGTGGAGTCGGCGCCGTCGGGCAGATAGTCGACGACGTTGTCCCGCTGGACGCCCTCCAGTTCGCCCGCGAAGGGCAGGACGACGGCGACGACGGCCATCCACAGCAGCAGCACGGCCCAGGGCAGGGTCCGGCGGCGGCGACGGGCCGCGGGCCCGGCGGGCGGTGGCGGGACGGCGGGCGGCCCGGTGTCCTCGGCGGTGCTCGGCGGCAGGGTGGACCTCATGTGCTGCTCCCCCATTTTCTGGTCGTCCGGTTCGGCCTGCGGGCGCGGGTGGCGGCGCCGTTGACCACCCTCCCGCCGCCGGGCGCCGTCCTCGTCCCGCCGGGGAGCGAGATCCCGCGTACTTCCGCGGGCGCAGCGGCGGCCCGCTTACTCCCCCGGGAGTACGCCGGGCGCGGCAGCGGCCCCGCCGCCCGCCGGAGCGGAGGGCCCGGAGGAGCCGGAGAAACCCGGGGAGCCGGGCGGGAGAGGGCGGGAGCCGGGCGGGAGGGCACGGGAGGGCCCGTCGGGCGAGCCCTGGAGATAGCGGCCCGGGGAGGTGCCGACGGTCCGTTTGAACGCGGCGAGGAACGCGCTGGCGGTGGCGTAGCCGACGGTGTGCGCCACCCGGGAGACCGGCTGTCCCTCGGCCAGCAGCGGCAGGGCGGACCGCAGCCGCAGATGGGTGCGCCAGCGTTCGAAGGTCAGCCCGGTGTCGGCGGTGAACAGCCGGGTGAGGGTACGGCGGCTGACCCCGGCGGCGCGGGCGTGGGCGTCCAGGCTCCGGGGGTCGGCGGGGTCGGCGGCGAGCGCGCCGGTCACGGCCCGCACCCGCTCGTCGCGGGCGTCCGGGACGTCGATCGGGGCGGCGGGCAGCGGGCGCAGCAGATCCGGGACGAGGGCTTCGGCCCGCAGCCGGGCGGCCTCGGCCAGATCGTCGCGGCCCAGGTGGACGATGAGTTCGGCGAACAGCCCGTCGACGGCGACGGCGGTGGGTTCGGTCCAGTCGACGGGACAGCGCCCGGGGTCGATGTAGAGGGAGCTGAGCAGGGCGCCCCGGGTGGCGCCGGGCCGGTGGACGATTCCGGCCGGGATCCACAGGGCGCGGCCGGGCGGCAGCACCCAGTAGGCGTCGCCGACGGCGATGCCGATGACTCCGCGGCGGCTCCAGGCGAGCTGGTGCTGGGGGTGGCTGTGGGCGGGGAACCACTCGCCGGAGGTGAGGGGGAAACTGCCGACGACGATGGCGCCGATACCGCCGGGGGCGGGCCAGGGCTCGGGGTGTTCCACGGGTGCTCCTCCTCCGCCGCGCGGGCCCGGGCCGTGGGGGCGGGCGGCCCGGCGGACCGTGGGACGTCCTGGGCGCCCCGACGCGCGGCTGTGGGACGTCCTGGGACGCCCTGTCGCCCGGCCGCGTACCGCCGTCGGCGCCCCGCCCCCAACTGCCTGTCCCCAACGCGCTATTGCCTGTCCCGGTAGCGTATCGCGGCCGCGGAAGCCGCTGCATAGCGTCGCCGTATGACGACTGCGAACACCCCGAACACCCCTGACAGTACGGACAGCACGGACAGCACGGACAACGCGCCCTGCCCGCGCAGCCGGACGCCTCCGGTTGCCCCCGGTGTCCCGAGCGCGCCGGATACACAGCTCTCCCCGAACCCTGCGGGACCCCCGGGTTCTCCGGGTTCTCCGGATCCCCGATGCCCACGGCGCCCCGGCCCGCCCGGCCGCCCGGCGGAGCCGGTCCGGCGGCGTACCGCGGCGCTGCTCCTGCTCTCCGCCGTCCACTTCATGCTCGTCCTCGACGACTCGGTGGTGAACGTCGCCCTGGCGACCGTCCGGGACGATCTCGGCTTCGGGACGGCCGGGCTGGCCTGGGTGGTCAACGCCTACTTCCTCGCCTTCGGCACGCTGCTGCTGCTGGGCGGCCGGGCGGCCGATCTGCTGGGCCGCCGGACCGTGTTCACCGCCGGGGTGCTGCTCTTCGGCGCGGCGAGCCTGCTGTGCGGGCTGGCGCAGGAGCCGTGGCAGCTGATCGCGGGCCGGTTCGCTCAGGGCGCGGGCGCCGCGCTGGCGAGCCCGGCGGCGATGTCCCTGATCACCTTGATGTTCCCGGGCGGCCGGGAGCGGGCGAAGGCCATGGGGGTCTGGGGCGCGGTGGCCGCGCTCGGCGGGACCACGGGGCTGGTGGTCTCCGGGGTGCTGACCGGACTGCTCTCGTGGCGCTGGGCCTTCTTCGTCAATCTGCCGGTCGTCGTGGTCGCGCTGCTGCTGACGCCGAGGCTGCTGCCGGCCGCCCCGCCGGTGCGCGGGGCGCGGATCGGCCTACCGGGCGCGGTGCTGGGCACGGGAGCGCTGCTGGCCCTGGTCCACGGGCTGCTGCGGGGTGCCGAACACGGCTGGGACATCCGGGCGGCCGGACCGCTGCTGCTCGCCCCGGTGCTGGGCGGGGCGTTCCTGCTGGCCGAGTCGCGGTCCGCGGCCCCGCTGGTGCCGCCGGGGTTCCTGGCGGTACGGGAGCGGATGGTCGCGATCGGGGCGGCGCTGCTGTTCACGGCGGCGTTCTTCGCGCTGTCGTTCCTGGTGATGCTGCATCTGCAGAATGTGCTGGGGTACGGCCCGCTGCGGGCGGGCCTGGGCTTTCTGCCGTACGCGGCCGGAGTGCTGGCGGGCGTACGGCTGTCGTCGTGGGCGGTGCCCCGCTTCGGTGTCCGTACGGTGCTGACGGTGGCGTTCCCGGTGAGTGCGGCGGGGCTGCTGATGCTCTCGGGCATCACGGTGGCGAGCACGTATCCGACCGGGGTGGTCCCGGGGGTCCTGGTCGCCTCCCTCGGGTCCGGTCTCGGTTTCCCGGCGCTGGCGATCGCGGCGGTCGCCGGCACCACCGAGGAGGACGCCGGGCTGGCCTCGGCCCTGCTCGGCGCGGTGCAGCAGATCGGGGGCGCGGTGGGGATCGCGGCGCTGGTCGGGGTCGCGGCCCGGCACGGGGCGGTGGCGGACGCGGGCGGGGACCCCGCGGCGGCCACCGACGGATTCGCCCTGGCGATGCGGGTCGCGGCGGGCGTGCTGCTGGCGGGCGGGGCCCTGGTCGCGGCGCTGATGCCCCGGGGGCGTACCACGTGAAGGGCCGCCCGGGTCGCCCGGAGGTCCGGCCGCGTCGGGGGACGGGGGTGCCAAGGTGACTGCGGGCAGGGCGGTGCCCCGGGTTCAGGGTTCAGGGGGACGGGGTGCGGGCGGTGCTCAGCAGCCGGACCGTATCGGCGGGCCGCAGCTGGAGTGCGGCGCCGACCGTGGTCAGCACCTCCCGCTCGGCGGGGGTGTAGGGGCCGTCCGCAAGGGCGATCCGGGCGCCCTGGAGGAGGATCGACTCCCGCCCGGCCGGGGCCAGATGGGGCGACAGGGGCTCCAGCGCCTCGTGGAGTTCGATGGCGAGAGCGGCGCCGCACGGGCCGGTGGAGCCGACGAACCGGCCGGTGTCGGCGGCGAGCGCCTCGATGAGACCGGTGAGCTGCTCCTCCGTACAGTCGTGCAGTCCGGCGGCGCGGACGGTGGCCACGGCGGTCTCCCGGACCGGCCGGGAGTCGGTGCCTCCCGAGGCGAGGACCGCGAGGGCGACCGTGTGCACCGCGTCCCGCAGCATCGCGGAGAACCGGGCGGTGGTGGGGTGGTCGAGGACGTCCATGCCGAAGTGCCCGTGACAGGAGGCGCATTCGACGACCGGCCCGGCCGAGCCGCGCGGCAGCAGCGGAATCCCCAGGAGGGTGAAGCGGCGCCGTCCGGTGCGGCGGCGGTAGTTGCGGTCACCGCCGCAGGCGGCGCAGAAGAACTCGCCGTCGCCGATGGTGTTCCAGGCGGTGGATACGCCGCAGACCAACAGCCTCCGACCGAATACGCCCCGGTCCGTCCGCATCTCGCACCTCCGCCGACCTCACCCCGCGGGCTGGGGGCCACGGGCGTTACTGTGCCGCGGCACAGCCGCGTTGGCGTGATGTTAGCCACACGGACGGTGGCCCGTCAGCACCCCGGAGGCTCCCGGTCCGCACATGGCCGATTACCGACGACGGCGCCCCCGTGCCGTACGCCCTCCCGAACTGCGGGAACGGAAGGGCGGTGGCACAGGGGCGCCGGAACAAACGGACGGGGGTCATACGGAAGTACGAGGCGCGGATGCGCCGCACGGCCGACCGGACCCGGCCGGACCCCGGCGGACCGGGGCCGGTGCGGAAGTCCGGGTCAGCGCGCGGCGCGGTTGACCGCCGATACGACGGCCTTCAGCGACGCCCGGGTGGTGTTGGCGTCGATACCGACACCCCACAGGACCCGGCCCTCGATGGCGCACTCGATGTACGAGGCGGCCTGGGCGGAGGCGCCCTCGCTCATGGTGTGCTCGGTGTAGTCCAGCAGGCGGGCGTCGACGCCGATGCCCTGGAGGGCGTCGAAGAAGGCGGAGATCGGGCCGTTGCCGGTGCCCGTCAGCACGGTGTCGGCGCCGTCGACGACGGCCTCGACGGTCAGCGCGTCCACCCCGTCGGTGTCGGTGGTGGACTGGCCGGAGCGCAGCTGGATCCGGCCCCACGGGTTCTCCGGGTTGGGCAGGTACTCGTCCCGGAAGACCGTCCAGATGTCGGCGGGGGTGACCTCGCCGCCCTCCGCGTCGGTCTTCGCCTGGATGATCCTGGAGAACTCGATCTGCATCCGGCGCGGCAGGTCCAGCTTGTGGTCGTTCTTCAGGACGTACGCGATACCGCCCTTGCCGGACTGCGAGTTGACCCGGATCACGGCCTCGTAGGAGCGGCCGACGTCCTTGGGGTCGATCGGCAGGTACGGCACGTTCCACTCGATGTCGTCGACGGTCTTCCCGACGGCGGCGGCGTCCGCCTCCAGCGCGTCGAAGCCCTTCTTGATGGCGTCCTGGTGGGAGCCGGAGAAGGCGGTGTAGACCAGGTCGCCCGCGTAGGGGTGGCGCGGGTGGACCTCCATCTGGTTGCAGTACTCGCTGGTCCGGCGGATCTCGTCGATCCGGGAGAAGTCGATCTGCGGGTCGACGCCCTGCGAGAACAGGTTCATGCCCAGGGTGACCAGGTCGACGTTGCCGGTGCGCTCGCCCTGGCCGAACAGACAGCCCTCGATCCGGTCGGCACCGGCCATGATCGCCAGCTCGGCGGCGGCGACGGCGGTACCGCGGTCGTTGTGCGGGTGCACCGACAGGCAGACGTACTCGCGGCGGGACAGGTTCCGGGACATCCACTCGAAGCGGTCGGCGTGGGTGGAGGGGGTCGACCGCTCCACGGTGGCCGGCAGGTTCAGGATGATCTCGCGGCCCGCCTCGGGCTGCCAGACGTCCATCACGCCCTCGCAGACCTCCAGGGCGAAGTCCAGCTCGGTGTCCGTGAAGATCTCGGGGCTGTACTGGTAGCCGAAGACCGTCTCGGGCCCCAGCAGCTTCTCCGCGTACTCCATCACCAGCCGGGTGCCGTCCACCGCGATCTGCCTGACCTGGTCCTTCGAGCCGCGGAAGACGACCCGGCGGAAGGTGGGGGCGGTGGCGTTGTACAGATGGACGGTGGCCCGGTGGGCGCCCTTCAGGGACTCGACGGTCCGCTCGATCAGCTCTTCGCGCGCCTGGGTGAGGACGGAGATCGTCACGTCCTCGGGGATCGCGCCCTCCTCGATGATCGACCGCACGAAGGCGAAGTCGGTCTCGCCGGAGGACGGGAAGCCGACCTCGATCTCCTTGTAGCCCAGCCGTACCAGCAGGTCGAACATCTCCCGCTTGCGGGCGGGGGACATCGGGTCGATCAGCGCCTGGTTGCCGTCGCGCAGGTCCGTGGAGAGCCAGCGGGGGGCCTTGGTGATCCGGTTCTCCGGCCAGGTGCGGTCGGGGATGGTGACGGCCTCGTACGGGCGGTACTTGTGGACCGGCATCCCGGACGGCTGCTGGGCGTGGGTCGCGTTGGTGATCGGGGTGGGGCGGCCGATGGCGGCGTCGGACATGATGCGCGGGCTCCTCGGAATCCGGTGGGAAGATCAACCGGCCGACGATTCGAAGCAGCAGCTCATCCCGCGGGGAGGGGGTCGGCCTACGACTACAGGCCCTCGCCGCGGCAGCTAAGAAGAAGCAGCCCGAAACGCATGATGCCGGGGAGCATATCCGACGGACCGGGCGTACGCCGCTCGCGTATCACCATACGGGACGGCGTACGGCGGGGACGCTCCGGAACCGTCCCCGGCGGCCGCGGCACCACCGGGCAGGACGCCCGTCCGGCCCCGGCCGGGCCGCACCCGGCCGGCCGGCCCGGTCACTCCGGTCAGTCAAACGGCGCGCTTCACTCCATTTCACTAATACCGCTCGCCGCTAGTGACAGCGCGGTGCCCCGGTGTCACATTGCCATGCATGGCATTCCACACCGTCTTCTGCACCGTCGTCCCGCCGCATCTGCTGGACAAGCTGGCGCGGGCCGAGAATCCGCAGATCGCCGACCGCGCCCAGCGCACCCTGGAGCAGGACGCCGCCCAGCGAACCCGCCGCCGGATCACCACGGTCCGCGGCTTCGCGGCCGCCGTGGCACCGGCCGTCCCGGCGGAGGACGCCCAGCCGCGGCGCACGATCTACGACTGCGAGAACCGCACGGTGCTCCCGGGCCGCAAGGTCCGCGGCGAGGGCGACCAGCCGGGGCAGGACGCCACCGTCAACCGGGTCTACGCGGGCCTGGGCGCCACCTTCGAGCTGCTGCTGAAGCAGTACGGGCGGAACTCCCTCGACGACGCCGGGCTGAAGCTGGACGCCAGCGTCCACTACGACCGGGAGTACGGGAACGCCTTCTGGGACGGCTCCCAGATGGTGTTCGGCGACGGCGACGGCGAGATCTTCCTCGACTTCTCCATCCCGGTCGACGTGATCGCCCACGAGCTGGCCCACGGCCTCACCCAGTACACCGCCAATCTGGAGTACTTCAGCCAGTCCGGCGCGCTCAACGAATCCGTCTCGGACGTCTTCGGCGCCCTGGTGAAGCAGTACGTCCTCGGCCAGACCGCCGACCAGGCCGACTGGCTGATCGGCGAGGGGCTGCTGGCGCCCGAGGTCACGGGCGTGGCGCTGCGCAGTATGAAGGCCCCGGGGACCGCGTACGACGACGATGTCCTCGGCAAGGACCCGCAGCCCGCGACGATGGACGACTACGTCCGCACCGGCCGGGACAACGGCGGCGTCCACATCAACTCCGGCATCCCCAACCACGCCTTCTATCTGCTCGCCACCGAGCTGGGCGGCAAGGCCTGGGAGCGGGCCGGGCAGATCTGGTACGACACCCTCACCGGCGGCGAGCTGTCGACGGACGCGCGGTTCAGCGAGTTCGCCGGGCTGACGGTCGCCGCCGCGCGGGCCCGCTACGGCGACGGCGCCGAGTTGCAGGCCGTGCAGAAGGCCTGGTCGACGGTCGGGGTCCCGCACTCCTGACGCCCGTTCCCGACTCCCCCGGGCGGGGCGGTCCGCTACCGCCCCGCCGGGATCCGTGAGAGAACGGATGCCATGCGTATCCAGGTACGGCGCACCGGCGGCTTCGCCGGTATCGAGCGCCTCGCGGCGGTGGACACCACCGGGCGGCCCGACGCGGACGAGTGGCGGGCGCTCGCCCGGGCGGCGGTCGGGGAGAGCGGTCCCGCGGGCCCCGTCCCGACCGGTGTGCCGGACGGTTTCGCGTACGAGATCACCGTCGACGGCCGGACGGTCCATACGGCCGAGCCCCGGCTCGGCCCGGCCCAGCGGAAACTGGTCTCCCGGGTGCTCCGGGAAGGCGCCTGAGACAGCCGGGCAGGGGCGCCCCCGGGATGCGGCCGGGGCGCGCCGGGCCGGAGCCGCGGCGCGCCCGGCGGCTCAGAAGCCGAGCTTGCGGAGCTGCTTGGGGTCGCGCTGCCAGTCCTTGGCGACCTTGACGTGCAGATCGAGGAAGACGGGCGTGCCGAGCAGCGCCTCGATGTGCTTCCGGGACTTGGTCCCGACCTCCTTCAGCCGCTGCCCCTTGGGGCCGATGATGATCCCCTTCTGGCTGGACCGCTCGATGTACACATTGGCGTGGATGTCCAGCAGCGGACGGTCCTTCGGCCGGTTCTCGCGGGGGATCATCTCCTCGACGACCACGGCGATGGAGTGCGGCAGCTCGTCGCGTACGCCTTCGAGCGCGGCCTCGCGGATCAGCTCGGCGACCATGACCTGCTCGGGCTCGTCGGTGAGGTCGCCCTCCGGGTAGAGCGCCGGGCCCTCGGGCAGCAGCGGCACCAGCAGATCGGCGACCAGCTGCACCTGCTTGCCGCCGACCACCGACACCGGGATGATCTCGGCCCACTCGAAGCCCAGCTCCCGGGCGAGCTGGTCGACGGCGATCAGCTGCTCGGCGAGGGTCTTGGAGTCCACCAGGTCCGTCTTGGTGACGATGGCGACCTTGGGGGTCTTCTTGATGCCCGCCAGCTCCTTGGCGATAAAGCGGTCGCCGGGGCCCAGCTTCTGGTCCGCGGGCAGACAGAAGCCGATCACGTCGACCTCGGCCCAGGTGGTGCGGACGACGTCGTTGAGCCGCTCGCCGAGCAGGGTGCGCGGCTTGTGGAGGCCGGGGGTGTCGACCAGGATCAGCTGCGCGTCCGGGCGGTGCACGATGCCCCGGACGGTGTGCCGGGTGGTCTGGGGCCGGTTGGAGGTGATCGCCACCTTCTGGCCGACCAGAGCGTTCGTCAGGGTCGACTTGCCCGCGTTGGGGCGGCCGACGAAACAGGCGAAGCCCGCCCGGTGGGGGGCGGACTCGGTGGGCTCGATACGCACGCTCATGCCGTTCATTCTCCCCGATCCGGGCCGCCGCCGTACCCGCTCCCCCGCCGGGCCGCTCCCGGGTGTCGTGGTACGGGGGCGTACGGGCCCCGGACGGCGGCCTTCCGGGCGGCCCGGGGAGGCCATGCGGGGCCGGGCGGACGGGGCCTTCGCCCAGCTCGGGGCGGCCCCGGCCGGCCGTCCCCGCCGCTCAGGGTGCCCGGACCGGCCGGGGCGCGGTCCCGGCCCGGCGCACCCGGCGGCGGGCCCGGACCAGCAGGACCCCGCCCGCGGCGAGCAGCGCCAGCAGCGCGCCCGGCAGCCAGGGCACGGCGGCGTACCGGGCCCCCGCGGAGTCGCGGACGTCCCCGGCGGTCGCGGTGATCCGTATCTCACCCCATTCGGCCCGCGGCGCGCCCTGCCAGCGCTCGGTCAGCCGGATCCGCTGGCGGGGCAGCAGCTCCGACGGGACGCCCGCCGCCGCCCGGCGGAGCAGGGTGCGGCCGAAGAGCCCCTCGGCCCGGAGGGCGACCGCCGGGCCGAGCGTCGTATTGCCGCGGTTGTGGAGGGTGTACGAGATCAGAGCGCTGCTCGCGCCGGTGCCGGGCAGCAGCGGGCCGTCCCGGCGCACCACGATGTCCTCGACGGAGAGCGCGGGCACGGCGGGGCCGTTCACCCGGAGGTGGACCCGGGCTCCCACGGCCTGCCGGACGCCGACCGCGACGGGCCCCCCGGTGGTGGCGATGCGCTCGTCGAGGGCGACCAGGGCCCCGGCGTGGTCGCCGGGTTCGGCGTCCGCGGGGACGGTCAGGGTGTACGGGACGGTGACGGCGCCGCGCGGGGGCACAGTGATCCGCTCCCGGGCGGGCCGGGCCCAGGCGCCGATACCGCGCTGCCGTTCGGTGACGGCCCGGACGGCGAACCCGCCGTCGCGCCGGGTGTTGTAGGCGTCGGCCGCGTACAGCCGGAAGGAGAGGGGCGCAGCGGTCTTGTTGGTGACGGTCACCCGGTCGGTGAGGGTGGCGCCGGGCGCGGCCGCGAGATGGAAGTAGGGGCGGCCGCCGGGCCCCGGGGCGACGGGGTAGACGGACCATTCGCCGTTCTCGGCGGCCCGGGCGCCGGGGCCGGCCGGGACGACGGGCAGGACCGCCAGGGCGAGCAGCAGAACGACCGCCGCGGCGCGGCGGGCGGGGCCTCGCCGGCGGGGTACGGCGGGCCGGACGGTTCGGTACGGGAACGGCCTGGGCACGGGTGCGGTCCCCCGGGGTCGGGGCGGCGGGGCGGGTGCGCGCCCCGGCCGCCGGGCGGTCAGGTGAGGGTGAGCGTGAGCACTCCGGCGTAGGCGCCGGGCGCGGTGAACGCGGGCACGTTCAGCGAGAGCTTCGCGTCCACGGTGAACTCGCCGCCGGTCAGGGCGCCGTCGGGGGTGGACGCCAGGGTGGCGCCCTCGGCGCCGACGGTCCCGGCGGATCCCGGGGCACAGGTGCTGGGGCTGCCCGTCCCGGTGGTGCAGGCCGGGGTCCAGCTCAGGGCTCCGGCGTCGATCCGGCCGCCGGGTCCGGTGAAGTCGGTGACCTTGCCGGTGAGGGACCAGCCCGCGGGGCCGCCGCGGAAGTCCTTGACGGTCACGGTCCGGAGGTCGCCGGTCGCCGTCCCGCCGGTCCCGAAGTCCACGGCGGACAGCTGGACGGCGTCCCCGGCCTGGGTCATCGACAGGGTGCCCGCGGTCACGGAGGCGGTCAGCCGCTGGCTGTTCCGCGGCAGCGGGGTGTCGTCGACGACGGTGTACGCGGCCGGGCCCGCGCCCTTGCCGGCGGTCCAGGCCGGTCCTTCCCAGGCCACGATTCCGGTCGTGGCCTTGTCGTTGACCTTGAGCCGGGCGGTGAAGCCGCCGTTGGCGTCGGCCTTGAAGGTCAGCTTGTCGGCGGTCTCGGCGGCCCCCGCCCGGCCGGCCACGGTGATATCGGCGAGCGGGGTGAACCTGCTGCCGGTGACGGTGACCCGCTCCCCCGGCTTCCCGGAGGCGGTGGCGAGGGAGATCGCGCGTTCGTTGGCGCCCGGCCGCTCACCGGCGACGATCGTCCGCGAGACCGGCGCGGGCGGGGCGGAGACCGTACAGGGGGTGTCCAGCTCCATGATGTAGCTGGTGTGGATGTTGTAGTCGCCGGGCGAGAGGGTGATCGAGCCGGCCGTGGTGACCGTGAAGGTGCCGGTCATCGAGAACGGCGGGAACTCCCCCTTGCCGGGCACCGGCGGGTTCTTCTTCGGCCCGGCGACGGTGAGGCCGCCGGACTGCGCGCCGCCCAGGGTCACCTTTCCGGTCGGCGTCATGATGTCGGCGGGCAGGGCGAGGTCCACCGGATTGCTCGCGGCGGGCCTGGTCACCCGGTAGGTGACGGTGACGACATCGCCGACCTGCGGCGTGGCGTTGTCGACGGTGATGTCGGCGGTGGTGGTGCCGTTGATGGGCGGGATGCCCGCGATGGGCGGCGGGACGCAGCGGGTGGCGAAGTCCACCGCCGCGGCGGTGGTCGTCGCTGCGGTGGTCGCCGCTCCGGCGGGCGCGGTGAGGACGGCGGTGGACGCCAGCAGCGCCGCGCCGCCGAGTGCCGCGGCCCACCGGAGCGGACGGCCCGGGACCGGTCCGGCGGCCGGTCTTCCGGCTGGTCTTCGCCCGGCGGTCCGGGTGGCAAGGGCCATGGATATGCCTCCTTCGGAAGGCTGCACGGGTTTCGGGGATCCCCGGGGCCGGGTGCCCGGGGATCCCGGACGCCGGGGAACCCGGGAGGCGCGGACGGCCATTGACGAGGGGGGACGGGAAGAAGTCAAGGCGGACGGACCCCGTTGACTGATGACCCATCAGATACTGTCAAGATCCGGGACAGGAGCGCCGGGACCGGGCGGCAGGGGCGGCGGCCGGGACGGGGAGTCCGCCGCGAACGGCGCCGCCCCCGTCCGGCAGGAGGCACCGGACGGGGGCGGGCCGCGGCCGGGACCGCACCTGCCTGCGCGCGGCGGCCCCGGACCGGCCGGCCGGAAACCGGCCGGGTCAGAACACGAACGGACCCGGCGACTGGGAGGTCACCGCGTCACAGCTCACCGGGAATCCGAAGATCGTCATCGTCAGCGCCGGTCCGGCGAAGTACGAGTTGAGCGTGTCACCGGGCGCGACGGTCGCCGACAGCGGCCCGATCTCCACCGGACCCCAGGCGGGCAGCGCCGGATTCCGCGTCCCGGTGAAGGACTTCGTACCGCCGCCCGCCTTGGCAAAGGTGAGCGTCGCGTTGATGGTGTCGGCCCCCACGGCCACCGGGGTCGTCACCGCGGACCGCAGGGTCATGGTCGCCCTGGTCCCGGACTGGGTGGCGGTCAGCCTCGCCTGGCCGCCGCCCCAGGTCCCGCAGTCGTAGTCGGCCGTCGCCAGGGTGGGCGTGACCGCCCCGGCACCGGGGGCGTAGGCCAGCGACAGGGCGGCCAGCGCCATCGCCGTCACCGCACCGGCCCCCGCGATCCGGCCCCGTCCGCCGGACCGGGCCCGGCCGCCGCCTCCGCCCGTGCCCCTGTCCCTGCCTGCGCCTGTGCCTGTGCTGTCTCGCATGCGTACCCCTTTCGCTCCCCGTGGGGATCCGTCGGTGCAGCCCGCCGGGCACGGGCACCCGGCCGTTGACACGCTTCAGTGCAGGGCGTGAGCGGACGGGCACACCGCGCCGGAGGCTGCGGTCACAAGGGTGTGCGTGGATCGCCGGTGAACTCCGCGGGCGGGGTGCGCACGCCGCACGGCAGAAACGGACGGCCGGAACCGGCCCGGAACCGCGGCTCGGGTCCCGGACCCGACCGCCGGGGAAAATCTGACGATCCGTCGGTCGAGCTGCTGTTCATTGATGCGCAACCGGCCGGGGATTGCAAGACGGATCCCCCGGTTTTCTGGGCCGATTGCCCCTGCGCCCTCCGGGCCGCCCGGGCTCAGACGCCCGAGGGACCACCGGTGGGACAGCGCCCGAGACGTAGAAGGCCGCCGGACGGAACGCGGGGGAAGGGCCGCCGACCGGCCCACCGGCGGCCGTACCCGGCAGCGGGGCGGACCGTCGTACGGAGCCGGTCCCGGCCACGGTCCGCTCGCCGGAGGCGGCGGCAATGGGCGGCGTCCGGACGGAACAGCGCCCGGGGAGCGGGAGGGCGGGACGGCCGCGCCCCGGCCCCGGGCCCCGACTTCTGCCGTCAGCCCGCGAGTACCGTCGCGACGAGCTGCCCGTCGGCCCCCGCCAGCAGCACCGGCGTCTCCGGCCCGCCCAGGTCCCGTACCGCGGCCCGGTCCTCCTCGGAGAGCGACCCGCTCTCACCGACCACCGCCGCCGCCTCCAGCGACTTCGCCCCGCTCGCCACCGCCATCGCGACGGCGGTCCGCAGCGCGCTCAGCCGCAGCGACGGCAGGGCCACCGTCCCGGCGACGTACGTCCGCCCGGTCTCGTCGCGTACGGCGGCACCCTCCGGCACCCCGTTGCGGGCCCGCGCGCTGCGCGCCAGCGTGATGATCTTCCGGTCCTCGGGCCCGGGCCCGGTGGCCGCGCCGGTGTCCTGCGGTTCACTGCTCTGCGTCATGCCCAGAGCATAGATCGCGGGGTCCGGGGCGCGGCCCGCCCGGACGAGGGGCGGACCGCCCCGGCCGTGGCGGCGTGGCCGGGGACGGTCAGGGGCGATCGAGCGTCAGCCGGACCGCCCTCGGGAGCCCCGCCACCACCAGGTCGTACGAGTCCTCCACCAGCTCCCGGACCAGCCGCGGCGGCAGCTCGCCGACCGTCAGCGTGTTCCAGTGGCGCTTGTTCATGTGGTAGCCGGGGACGATCGCCGGATGGGCGGCCCGCAGCCGGACCGCGTTCTCCGGATCGCACTTGAGATTGACCTTCAGCGGGGCACGGTCCAGCCACGCCAGGGCGAAAACCTTTCCCGCGACCTTGAAGACGGAGACCTCGTCCCCGAACGGGAACTCCTCCACGGCGGCGTTGAAGCCGAGGCAGAACGTCCTCAGCCCGGCCGCCCCCAGCGGGCGGCCGCCCCCGCCCCCGGTCATGCCGCCGACTCCTCGCCGGGCGGCGGAACGGGCTCCACCAGAACCGTGACGATGCGGTTGCGCCGCCCGGCCGGTGACTCGGCGGTGAGCTTCAGCAGCCGGCCGCCGGGCAGTTCGAACCGGCCCGCGGCACCGGCGATCGGCACCCGGCCCAGCGCCTTGGCCAGCAGTCCGCCGACGGTCTCGACATCCTCGTCGTCCAGCGCGTCCACCCCGTACAGCTCGCCCAGATCCCCGATGTCCAGCCGGGCGGTCACCCGGAACCGGTCGTCGCCGAGTTCCTCGACGGGCGGCAGCTCGCGGTCGTACTCGTCGGTGATCTCACCGACGATCTCCTCCAGGATGTCCTCGATGGTGACGATCCCGGCCGTACCGCCGTACTCGTCGACGACGACGGCGACATGGTTCCGCTTCTGCTGCATCTCGCGCAGCAGGTCGCCCGCGTTCTTGGTGTCGGGGACGAAGACGGCCGGGCGCATCGCCGTGGACACCACATCGGACTCGGCGTCCCGGTTGACATGCGTCTTGCGGACCAGGTCCTTGAGGTAGACCACGCCGACGACGTCGTCCTCGTTCTCCCCGGTCACCGGTATCCGGGAGAAACCGGAGCGCAGCGCGAGGGTCAGGGCCTGGCGGACGGTCTTGTGCCGCTCGATGCAGACGAGATCGGTCCGCGGCACCATCACCTCGCGCACCAGGGTGTCGCCCAGTTCGAAGACGGAGTGCACCATCCGGCGCTCGTCGTCCTCGATGAGCGACTCCTGCTCGGCCAGGTCGACCAGGGCCCGCAGCTCGGCCTCCGAGGCGAACGGCCCCTTGCGGAAGCCCTTGCCGGGGGTGAGGGCATTGCCCAGCAGGATCAGCAGCTGCGGGATCGGGCCCATGATCCGGGCCAGCGGCAGCAGGACGTACGCGGCGGCGGTCGCGGTGCTCAGCGGGTGCTGGCGGCCGATCGTGCGCGGCGAGACGCCCACCGCGACATACGAGACCAGGACCATCACCGCGATGGCGACGAGCAGCGCCTCCCAGGTCTCGGGGAAGGCCTGGAGACAGCCGTAGGTGACCAGCACCCCGGCGGCCGTCTCGCAGGCCACCCGGGCCAGCAGGGCGACATTGAGATAGCGGGTCGGGTCGGCGGCGACCTGGGCCAGCTTCGCCGCCCCGCGCCGCCCGGAACGCAGCGCCTCGGCGGCCCGGAAGCTCGACACCCGGGCGATACCGGCCTCGGCGCAGGCGGCCAGCCAGGCGACGACGACCAGCAGGACCGCCCCGGCGATCAGTGCGCCGCTCATGACACGGTCGGGGCCGGGGAGGGCCCGGTGAGCCCCCGCTCGCCCCGCCAGCCGTCGACGATGGCGGCCTGGAGACCGAACATCTCCGCCTTCTCGTCGGGCTCCTCGTGGTCGTACCCGAGGAGGTGGAGCACTCCGTGGACGGTGAGCAGTTGCAGCTCCTCGTCCATGGAGTGCCCCGTCGGTGCCTCCTGGCCCTGCTTCTCGGCCACCTCCGGGCAGAGCACGATGTCACCGAGGAGGCCCTGCGGGGGCTCCTCGTCGTCCTTGGCGGGCGGCCGCAGCTCGTCCATCGGGAAGGACATGACATCGGTCGGCCCGGGCAGGTCCATCCACTGGATGTGCAACTGCTCCATGGCCTCGGCGTCCACGACGATCACCGACAGTTCGGAGAGCGGGTGGATGCGCATCCGGGCGAGGGCGTAGCGGGCGATGTCGAGCACCGCCTGCTCGTCGATCTCGATTCCGGACTCGTTGTTGACGTCGATCGACATGGTCTGGTTCGTACTACTTCCCGTGGGAGCCTCGGCCGTCGTGCGGATGCGGCCGGCCGTGCTGCTGGGCACCGCCGGCCCGCTCGCCCGCGCGGCCGTCGTACTTCTCGTACGCGTCGACGATACGGCCGACGAGCCGGTGCCGGACGACGTCCTGGGACGTGAGCCGCGAGAAGTGGACGTCCTCGACACCGTCGAGGATGTCCTGGACCTGACGGAGACCGCTCTTGGTCCCGTTCGGCAGGTCGACCTGGGTGACATCACCGGTGATGACGATCTTCGAGTCGAAGCCGAGGCGGGTCAGGAACATCTTCATCTGCTCGGGGTTCGTGTTCTGTGCCTCGTCGAGGATGATGAACGCGTCATTGAGCGTGCGACCCCTCATGTAGGCCAGCGGCGCCACCTCGATCGTCCCGGCCGCCATCAGACGGGGAATGGAGTCCGGGTCGAGCATGTCGTGCAGGGCGTCGTAGAGCGGGCGCAGATAGGGGTCGATCTTCTCGTAGAGGGTGCCGGGCAGGAAGCCCAGGCGCTCGCCGGCCTCGACGGCGGGGCGGGTCAGGATGATCCGGGTGACCTGCTTGGACTGCAGGGCCTGGACCGCCTTGGCCATGGCGAGATAGGTCTTGCCGGTGCCCGCGGGGCCGATGCCGAACACGATCGTGTGCTTGTCGATGGCGTCGACGTAGCGCTTCTGGTTGAGGGTCTTGGGGCGGATGGTCCGGCCGCGGCTGGAGAGGATGTTCTGGGTGAGCACCTCGGCCGGGGTCTCCCCGCCGTCGCCGCTGCCGTTCGCCTCCGCCCTGAGCATGGCGATCGAGCGTTCCACCGCGTCCTCCGTCATCGGTTGTCCCGTGCGGAGCACGAGCATCATCTCGTTGAAAAGCCGCTGGATCAGGGCGACTTCCGAGGGATCCCCGACCGCGCTGATCTCATTTCCCCGGACATGGATGTCGGCCGCCGGGAAAGCCGCCTCGATCACGCGCAGCAGGGAGTCTCCGGAGCCGAGGACCGTCACCATCGGGTGCTTCGCCGGGACGGTGAAGAAGGCCCGTGCCTCGCCGGGTTCCGTACGCCGCTTCGGCCCGGAACGCTGTGCCTGCTTCGAGGTCTGTGCTGTGGGTGTCTGAGTCATGGGCCGGCTCTGTGGCCTGCGCCTACCTCCTGATGCAGGGTTCTCGCCGCTCGACAACCTCTGGGACACCAGCGTACGACGCGGGACCGTCAACGGCCGAGGGCATTTCCGGGGCCGGGTGCCCGCGGGCTCCGGCCCCGGGCGGCCCGGGGTGCGGCGCCGCAGGTCAGGCGGGGCTGCGGAAGCCGATCGTGGGGACGGCCCGCCGCAGCGGCAGCGGCCGGGCCGGGGCGGGCAGCAGATCGTCGAGGAACGTGTAGCGGCGCAGTGCCGCCGGATCCTGGCCGGGGGACTCCCGGACGTACCGCCACCAGGCGGCGATCTCCCACCAGCCGGGCGCGGAGAGCGAACCGCCGAACTCCTGCACGGAGAGCGCGGCCGTGAGCCCGGCGAACGCCAGCCGGTCGGCGAGGGGCCAGCCGGCCAGGGTGCCGGTGACGAATCCGGCGACGAACACGTCGCCCGCGCCCGTGGGGTCGAGCGCTTCGACGGCGATCGCGGGGACCTCGGCGCATTCGCCGGTGGCCCCGTCGACCGCGTATGCCCCCTCGGCACCGAGGGTGACGACCGCGGTCGGTACGTAGGCGGTGAGCGCGTGGGCGGCCCGGCGCGGGCAGTCGGTGCGGGTGTAGCGCATCGCCTCCTCCGCGTTGGGCAGGAAGGCCTCGCAGTGCGCCAGGCCGGTCAGCCGGGCCGGGTCCCAGCGGCCGGTCTCGTCCCAGCCGACGTCGGCGAAGATCCGGGTGCCGCCGGCGGCGGCCGCGGCGATCCAGGGGGCCGGTTCGGGGTCCAGGGAGGCCACCGCGGCCCTGGCGGGCGGGCAGTCGGACCGTACGTCCGGCGGGGGTGCCTCGTGGCCGTGGGAGACCATGGTGCGCTCGCCCTCGTAGGCCATGGAGACGGTCACCGGGGAGTGCCAGTTGGGTACGGTCCGCGACGGGCCGAGGTCGATGCCTTCGCCCTGTTCGAGGGCGTCCCAGCAGTAGTCGCCGTAGTGGTCGTCGCCGAAGGCCGCGGCCAGGGAGGTCCGCAGGCCGAGCCGGGCCAGGGCGGTGGCCATGTTCGCGACGCCGCCGGGGCTGGAGCCCATGCCCCGGGCCCAGGACTCGGTACCGCGCACCGGCGCGGAGTCGAGGCCGGTGAGGATGATGTCGAGGAAGACCGTGCCGGTCAGATAGACGTCGCACGGCGGGTCCCCGTCGGCCCGCAGCGCGGCGAGCGGATCGAGCAGGCCCGGGTGCCGCGCGGGCCGTCCGCCGTCGCCCTGCGCGGGCGGGTGCGGGTGCGGGTGGTCGGTGTGCTGCTGCGCGCCGTATCGGGTGGTCACCGTGCCGCTCCTGTGCGTGGTGCAGATCCGGCCAGTGTGCCAAATCCCTGCCGGGTCCGGTGTGATCACGGTATGCCGGTCCGGCCGCGGACGGTACGTGCCCGACCGCGCACGGCCCCGGCGGCGCTACGGCCGCGGTGAGGCCGGGCGGGACGGGGCCGGGGCGGCCGGGCGGGGGCGGTACGGCCCCGGGGCGGGCGGCCCCGGAGCCGGGGCCGTCAGCCCGTCTCCGCGCCCCCCGGCGGGAACTCGTACGCCTCCACCGCCGCGATCAGCTCCGCCCGGCGCTCCTCGTCGTCCTCCAGGAACGACGCCTCGAAGGAGTTGCGGGCCAGTTCGCGGAGTTGTTCCTGCTCCAGGCCCAGGGCCTCGCGGACGGCGTGGAAGGTGTCGCCGACGTATCCGCCGAAGTACGCCGGGTCGTCGGAGTTCAGCGTGCAGAGCAGCCCGGCGGCCATCATCCGCGGCAGCGGGTGCTCCTCCAGCGTGTCGACGGCCCGCAGCCGGACGTTCGACAGGGGGCAGAGCGTGAGCGGCATCCGCTCCCGGACCAGGCGGTCCACCAGCTCGCCGTCCTCCAGGCAGCGCAGCCCGTGGTCGATCCGCTCGACGCCCAGCACGTCCAGTGCCTCCCGGATGTACGAGGCCGGCCCCTCCTCGCCCGCGTGCGCGACGCGCCGCAGCCCCAGCTCCGCCGCGGCCGCGTAGACCTCCCTGAACTTGGCGGGCGGATGCCCCACCTCCGCCGAGTCGAGTCCGACACCGGTGATCCGGTCCAGATACGGGCGGGCGGCGAGCAGCGTCTGCATCGCGGACTCGGCCGACTGGTCGCGCAGGAAGCACATGATCAGCCTGGTGGAGATGCCGTACCGCCCGGGCGCCGCGTCCAGCGCCCGGCCCAGTCCTTCGACGACCGTGCCCAGCGGCACACCGCGGGCGGTGTGCGCCTGCGGGTCGAAGAAGATCTCGGCGTGGCGTACTCCCTGGGCGGCGGCGCGGGCCAGATAGGCGTCGGCGAGTTCGAAGAAGTCGTCCTCGGTGCGGAGTACCGCCATCAGGCCGTAGTAGAGGTCCAGGAAGGACTGGAGGTCCTCGAAGAGATAGGCGCGGCGCAGCTCTTCGGTGGAGCGGTAGGGCAGTGTGACGCCGTTGCGGTCGGCGAGGGCGAAGGCGAGTTCGGGTTCGAGGGTGCCTTCGATGTGGAGGTGGAGTTCGGCCTTGGGGAGCGGGGGCTGGTGCGGCACGGGGGGTCTTTTCTGAACCGGAGTGAGTGGTACGGGTGGTGCGGGTGGTACGGGTGCGGTGCTCAGGGGGCGGCGCGCCTGGGCACGGGGATCCTCATCAGGTCCTTGGCGACGGTCAGTTCGCCCTGGTATCCGGCGGCCCGCGCCTGCCGTTCGAACTCGGAGGCGTCGGCGTACCGCTGGGAGAAGTGGGTGAGGACCAGGTGCCGTACGCCGGCGTCCCGGGCCACCCGGGCGGCCTGGCCCGCGGTGAGATGGCCGTGGTCGACGGCGAGCCGTTCGTCCTCGTCGAGGAAGGTGGACTCGATGACCAGGAGATCGCAGCCCTCGGCGAGGGCGTGGACGCCGTCGCAGAGCCGGGTGTCCATGATGAACGCGAACCGCTGTCCGCGGCGCTCCTCGCTGACCTCGTCGAGGGTGACTCCGCGGATGCTGCCCTCCCGCTGGAGGCGCCCGACGTCCGGGCCGCGGATACCGCGTTCGGCCAGCAGTCCGGGCAGCATCCGGCGGCCGTCGGGTTCGGTCAGCCGGTAGCCGAAGGACTCGACGGGGTGCGAGAGCGCCGCCGCCTCCAGGGTGTACGCGGGGGTGCGGGCCAGCACTCCGCCGGTGGTGACGGGCCCCTCGGTGAGGGAGACCGTCTCGCGGTAGGCGGTGGCGTACCGCAGCCGTTCGAAGAAGCGCTGCCCGCTCGCCGGATAGTGCGCGGTGATCTCGTGCGGGACGCGGTCGAGGTTGATCCGCTGGATCACCCCGGCGAGGCCCAGGGAGTGGTCGCCGTGGAAGTGGGTGATGCAGATCCGGTTGATGTCGTGGGCGGCGACCCCGGCGCGCAGCATCTGGCGCTGGGTGCCCTCGCCGGGGTCGAACAGCAGGCCCTCGGAGTCCCAGCGGAGCAGATACCCGTTGTGGTTGCGGTGACGGGTGGGCACCTGGCTCGCCGTGCCGAGGACGACGAGTTCGCGTAGGGACACGTTCGTGCTGCCTGTTCTGTCGCTGCCGGTCGGGTGGGGACCGGGACCTATCCGGGGGGCCAGTTGAGGCCGCGCCCGGCGAGCAGGTGGGCATGGGCGTGGAAGACGGTCTGTCCGGCGCCGGCGCCGGTGTTGAAGACGATCCGGTAGGCGTCGGCCTGTTCGTCGGCGGCGACCCGTCCGGCCTCGGCGAGCACCGCGGCGGCGAGGCCCGGCTCGGCGGCGGCGAGGGAGGCGGCGTCCGGGTAGTGGGCCTTGGGGATCACCAGGACATGCGTCGGCGCCTGCGGGTTGATGTCGCGGAACGCGACGACGTCCGCGGTCTCCCGGACGACGGTCGCGGGCACCTCCCCCGCCACGATCTTGCAGAACAAGCAGTCCGCCTGCGGTTCTCCCGCCATGCCCGGCTCCTCCTCGACTCGTGGACTCCTGAACCCGCCGGCTCCCGGACCGTACCGGTCACCGGCGTCTGCATCGTATCGACCGGGTGCGGGCCGCGGGCCGCCGGGCGGTGCGGGGGCGGGCGTACGGAGCGGGTGTCCGAGGCGGGTGCAACGGAGCGGGCCGGGTGCGGGGCTCAGCCGTCGCGGGTCACGGTGCGGGTGGCGGTGACGGTGACCGTCGTGGTCACCTCGACGGTCCTGGTGACGGTCGGCCGGGGGCGTTCGCCGGGGGTCCTGGTGGCCGGGGCCCGGGACCGGCCCTGGTCGCAGTCGCCGAGGTATCGGGCCTCGAAGACGAGCTTTCCGTCGACCCGGGCGTCGAGGTCGCCGCGGACGCAGGTGCCCGAGGTCTCGTCGGTGACCTTCCCCTTGAGGGCGATGGCCTGTCCGCTGCGGGTCAGGCCCTCGCAGGCGACGGTCGCCGTGCCGGGGGCGGTGGTGCCGGGGGCCCTGGACTCCGTACGGCCGCGTTCGCCCGCCACCGTGGCCGTACAGCTGAAGCTGCGGACGTCGAAGCCGATCCGCTCCAGCGTGGCGCGCGCGGTGTATTTCGTGGTCATGGCCACGGACGACGAGGAGAGCGAGCGGTCGTCGCGGGGTTCGCAGGCCGTGGTGCCCGCCGCGACCGCGGCCACCGCGAGGGCGGCGCCGAGGGCCCGCAGCCGTACCGCCGCCCTGCCACGGCCCGCGCCCGGGCGGAAGCCGCGCGGGGCCCGCCCACCCCGGAGACCCTTCATGGAGCCGTTCATGGAGGAAGGGTGGCACCGCGCGGCCGGGAGGAAAAGACCGGTTGCGGCCGACCTCACCCGTACGGGTCGGCGGCGCGCCGGACCCGCCGGGCGTCGGACGGTTCCGGCGCGGGTCCGCGGGCGACCGCCGGAACCCGCGCGAGGCCGGGAACCCGCCGGGCGTCAGGACGCGTGGAGAGGCGCCGCGGCATGCGGGACCGGGCGCGCGGACCCGCCGGGCGTCAGGACCAGCGGCCGGTGCGGGTCAGCAGCAGCGCGGTCGCCGCCGTACCCGCGGTGGAGGTGCGGAGCACACTGCGGCCGAGCCGGTACGGGCGGGCCCCCGCCGCCTCGAACAGGGCGATCTCCTCCGGCGACACCCCGCCCTCGGGGCCGACGACGACGACCAGGGAACCGGCGGCCGGCAGTTCGGCCGTGGCCAGCGGCTCGGCGCCCTCCTCGTGGAGGACTGCCGCGAAATCGGCCGCCGCCAGCAGCCGGGCGACCTCGCGGGTGCTCGCGGCCTCGGCGACCTCGGGGAACCGCAGCCGGCGCGACTGCTTGCCCGCCTCGCGCGCCGTGGCCCGCCATTTCGCCAGGGACTTGGCGCCCCGCTCGCCGCGCCACTGGGTGATGCAGCGCGCGGCGGACCAGGGCACGATCGCGTCGGCCCCGGTCTCCGTCATGGTCTCCACGGCGAGTTCGCCCCGGTCGCCCTTGGGCAGCGCCTGGACGACGGTGATACGGGGCGAGGGCTCGGGCTCCTCGGGGAACGAGAGCGGCTCAACGACCAGGTGGTCCTTGCCCTCGGTGCGCAACACCCGGCCCGCGGCGCCGCGGCCCCGGCCGTCGGTGAGCACGACCTCCTCACCGGGCTGGAGCCGTTTCACGGAGACGGCGTGCCGTCCCTCCGGGCCGTCGAGGACGAAGGGGGAGCCGGGGGCGGCGCCGTCGAGGGAGTCGACGACGAACACGGGAGCGGTCATCAGGAGTCCTCCCGGACGTTCGCCGCGCCCGCGGCGGCCGCGGGGCCGCCGTCCGTGCCCGGGCCGCCGCCGTCCACGGTGTCGTGCCGTGCCGGGGCGGGCCCCTGGGCGGAGTGTCCCGCCGTGCCGTGCCGTTCGCCGTGCCGTTCGCCGTGCCCGTCGCCGGTGCGGTCCTCCGCGGGCCGCCCGTCCGCGGAGTGCCGCCCGGCCGTCCGGCGTTCGGCGGTGTGCTGCTCGGTGACCAGCGCGGCGACCAGCTCCGCGGCGGGCAGTTCGCGGGCCATCCGGTGGCCCTGTCCGGCCCAGAGCGCCATGCCCTGCGGATCGCCCGCCTGGGCGGCCGCCTTGCGCAGCCCGCTCGTCAGATGGTGCACCTCGGGGTAGGCGGCGGGGGCGTACGGGCCGTGCTCCCGGAGGAAGCGGTTGACCAGGCCCCGGGCGGGCCGCCCGGTGAAGGCCCGGGTCAGCTCCGTACGGACGAAGAGGGGGTTGGCCATCGCCTGCTTGTGCAGCGGGTTCGCCCCCGACTCGGGACAGACCAGGAAGGCGGTACCGAGCTGGGCCGCGGTCGCCCCGGCCGCCAGCACGGCCGCGATCTGACTGCCGCGCATCAGCCCGCCGGTGGCGATGACCGGCAGGTCCACCACATTCCGGACGAGCGCGATCAGGGTCAGCAGCCCGATGCCGGTGCCGTCCGCCGCCGGGTCGTCGCGGTGGGTCCCCTGGTGGCCGCCCGCTTCGATGCCCTGGACGCAGACCGCGTCGGCGCCCGCCCACTGCGCCGCCTGGGCCTCCTCGGGCGTGGTGACGGTGACCACCGTGTAGGTGCCCGCCCGGGTGAAGGAGGCAAGCACGGCGGGGGCGGGGCAGCCGAAGGTGAAGGACACCACGGGGACCGGATCGTCCCGCAGGATGGCCAGCTTGGCCTCGTAACCGTCGTCCCGGCCGGATTCGGGGTCCCCGAGCGGGGTCTCGTACCAGCTGGACTCGCCCGCGAGCTGCTGGCGGTAGACCTCGACGGCGCTCGGGTCGGAGACCCGCGGCTGCGGCATGAAGAGGTTCACGCCGAACGGCCGCGAGGTGAGCCCCCGGATCTGCTTGATCTCCTGGTACATCCCGTCGGTGGTCTTGTACCCGGCGGCGAGAAAGCCGAGGCCGCCCGCTTCGGAGACGGCCGCGGCGAGTCGGGGATTCGACGCCCCTCCGGCCATCGGCGCCGCGATCACGGGATGCCGGAACAGATCGGACAGGGTGGGAGACCCGGAGGGCGCGGAGGACATGCAGGCATCGTGCCACCTGCGTACGTCCGTGACGAAACGGGCCCCGCGCACCGGCCGGGCCGTGGCGCCGCACCGTCCCCCGGGGTCGCGTGGACCCCGCGAGCCCCATGGGCCCCGGGTTTGTCCGGGCCCCGCGCACCGTCCCCGGCCGGGCGGCTTTCACGGGTCACGGGTTCCCCGGCACCCGCCCGCGGGACGGGCGGCCGCTCGTTACGGGAGCGACGCGGCCCGGGCGGCCCGGCGGTACGGACGGGGGCGGCCGCTTTTTACGGCAGCGACGCGGCCCGGGCGGCCCGGCGGTACACGCGGGTCCCGGCCCCGCGGCGGGCGGGGCCGGGCGAACGGCCCCGGTCCCGGCCCCGGGCGGACCAGGGCGGGGCCGGAGGCCGCCAGGCCGTACGGCCTAACGGCCGTTGAACGCGTCCTTCAGACGGGAGAACAGCCCCTGCTGGCCCGGCTGGAACTGGCCCGTGGGCCGCTCCTCGCCGCGCAGCTTGGACAGCTCCCGCAGCAGCCGCTCCTGCTCGGGGTCGAGCTTCGTCGGGGTCGTCACCTCGACATGGACGATCAGATCGCCGCGGCCGCCGCCGCGCAGATGCGTCACTCCGCGGCCGTGCAGCGGGATCGACTGCCCGGACTGCGTACCGGGCCGGATGTCGACCTCCTCCAGACCGTCGAGCGTCTCCAGCGGCACCTTGGTGCCCAGCGCGCCCGCCGTCATGGGGATGGTGACCGTGCAGTGCAGATCGTCGCCGCGGCGCTGGAACACCGCGTGCGGCAGCTCGTGGATCTCGACGTACAGATCACCGGCGGGTCCGCCGCCGGGGCCGACCTCGCCCTCGCCGGCCAGCTGGATCCGGGTGCCGTTGTCGACGCCCGCGGGGATCTTGACCGTGAGGGTACGGCGGGAGCGGACCCGGCCGTCGCCCGCGCACTCGGGGCACGGGGTCGGGACGACGGTGCCGAAGCCCTGGCACTGGGGGCAGGGCCGCGAGGTCATGACCTGGCCCAGGAAGGACCGGGTGACCTGGGAGACCTCGCCCCGGCCGCGGCACATGTCGCAGGTCTGGGCCGAGGTGCCGGGCGCGGCGCCCTCCCCGGAGCAGGTGGTGCAGACGACCGCGGTGTCGACCTGGATTTCCTTGGTCGTCCCGAAGGCCGCCTCGTTGAGCTCGATCTCCAGGCGGATCATCGCGTCCTGGCCGCGGCGGGTGCGCGAACGCGGGCCGCGCTGGGACGCCGTACCGAAGAAGGCGTCCATGATGTCCGAGAAGTTCCCGAAGCCACCGGCGCCGAAGCCGCCCGCGCCGCCGCCGCCCGACTGGGAGAGCGGATCGCCGCCGAGGTCGTAGACCTGCTTCTTCTGCGGGTCCGACAGCACCTCGTAAGCGGCGTTGATCTCCTTGAACCGCTCCTGGGTCTTCGGGTCCGGGTTCACATCCGGGTGGAGTTCCCGGGCGAGCCTGCGGAACGCCTTCTTGATCTCGTCCTGGGATGCGTCGCGGCGCACGCCGAGTACGGCGTAGTAGTCCGTGGCCACTTACGACTCCGCCAGGATCTGTCCGACGTAACGTGCCACTGCGCGTACCGCTCCCATCGTTCCGGGGTAGTCCATGCGGGTCGGTCCGACCACGCCGAGTTTCGCAACTGCCTCGTCGCCCGAACCGTAGCCGACGGTCACGACGGACGTTGCGTTGAGGCCCTCGTGGGCGTTCTCGTGACCGATGCGCACGGTCACGCCCATGCCTCCGCCGGACTCCTTGGCCTCGCCGAGCAGCTTGAGGAGCACCACATGCTCCTCCAGCGCTTCCAGCACCGGCCTGATCATCAGGGGGAAGTCGTGTCCGAAGCGGGTGAGATTGGCGGTACCGCCGATCATCAGCCGCTCCTCCGTCTCCTCGACGAGGGTTTCGAGGAGGGTGGAGAGCACGGTGGAGACCGTGCCGCGGTCCTCCGGGTCGAAGGAGTCGGGAAGGTCCTGCACCAGCTGCGGCACATCGGTGAACCGGCGGCCGACGACCCGGCTGTTGAGCCGGGCCCGCAGATCGGCGAGGGACGCCTCGCCGAACGGGGCGGGGCAGTCGATCATCCGCTGCTCGACCCGGCCGGTGTCGGTGATCAGGACCAGCATCAGCCGGGCCGGGGCGAGCGCGAGCAGCTCGACATGGCGCACCGTGGACCGGGTCAGCGAGGGGTACTGCACGATCGCGACCTGGCGGGTGAGCTGCGCCAGCAGCCGCACCGTGCGCCCGACGACGTCGTCGAGGTCGACCGCGCCGTCGAGGAAGCTCTGGATGGCCCGCCGCTCGGCCGCGGAGAGCGGCTTCACTCCGGCGAGCCGGTCGACGAAGAGGCGGTACCCCTTGTCGGTGGGGATCCGGCCGGCGCTGGTGTGGGGCTGGGCGATGAAGCCCTCCTCCTCCAGTACGGCCATGTCGTTGCGGACGGTCGCCGGCGAGACACCGAGCTGATGGCGCTCGGTGAGCGCCTTGGAGCCGACGGGCTCCTCGGTGCCGACGTAGTCCTGGACGATGGCGCGCAGCACCTCGAGTCTGCGTTCGCTGAGCATCCCGCGCACCTCCAACTGTCTCGTCCGACCGCTCTCGTCCGGCCGCTCGGTCCGCCCCACGGTTCGGGAGGCGGGCGGGCGGTGTCCCCGGATCGTTCCCCGGTGACCCTTCTGGCACTCCGCACGGCCGAGTGCCAAATCTTCCCCGTGCCAGTGTACGGCCGCCCGGTACGGGCGGAGCAAGACGACCGGCAGGCCACCGAACGCTACCGTGCGGCCGCCCCCCTGCCTCCCCCTGTCCCGGTCCCGACATCCACCGGCCCCGCCCCGTCCGGCCCTGTCCGGCCCCGTCCGACCCCGCCCGGCGGCCGGGCGCCGGGCCCATGCCGTCCTCCTGTGCCCCTCTGCCGTGCTCCTCTCCGGTGCGAGGGCCGTGGCGATAGCGTCCCGGTATGGACATCGCTTGGGAAGACCACGGCTGGGAACGGCTGGCCGAGGGGGTGGGGCGCCGCAGGCTGCCCGGCTGGGACGCGACCTGCGGGCTGGTCGCCGGCCGGGACGGCGCGCTGCTGTACGACACGGGTTCGACGCTCACGGAGGGCGCGGAGCTGCGGGCCCAGGCGGAGACGCTGCTCGGCGGCGGTCGCCGGGTGACGCATATCGCGCTGAGCCATCCGCACTTCGACCATGTGATGGGGACGGCGGAGTTCCCGGGGGCCGAGGTGTTCGGGGCGGCCGGGACGGACACGCTGCTGCCGGGCGAGCGGGAGGAACTGCGGGCGGACGCGGTGCGCTTCGGGGTACCGGAGGAGGAGGCCGGCCGGTCGGCGCGGGCGCTGGTGGCGCCGGGGCGGACGGTCGGCGGGGAGCTGGCGCTGGACCTGGGCGGCCGCCGGGTGCTGCTGGTGAACGCCGGGCCGGGGCACACCGGGCACGATCTGGCGGCCGTGGTGCCGGGCGGGCCGGGTGAACCGGCGGTGGTGTTCTGCGGGGATCTGGTGGAGGAGTCGGGCGAGCCGCAGGCGGGGCCGGACGCGGTCGGCGCCCGCTGGCCGGAGGCGCTGGACCGGCTGCTGGCGCTGGGCGGTGAGACGGCCGTGTACGTCCCGGGGCACGGGGCGGTGGTGGACGCGGCGTTCGTACGGGCGCAGCGCGCTGTGCTGGCGGAGCGCTTCGGGGTGTCGTAGCGTCGGGCGAATGCGCAGCTACAGCCCTGATCTGACCCCGCCGTGGAAGAAGCGGACGCCGGTGCCGGAGGTGGCGGCCGACCCTTCGGACCCGGATCTGGTGGTCGAGGAGGTCGCCACGGGTTTCTGCGGGGCGGTGGTGGGCTGCGAGGCGGGGACGGTGACCCTGGAGGACCGCTTCGGCAAGCACCGGGTGTTCCCGCTGGCTCCGCGGGGCTTCCTGCTGGACGGGCGGGTGGTGACGCTGGTGCGGCCGGGGGCCGGGGCTCCGGCCCGGCCTGCCCGTACGGCGTCCGGTTCGGTGGCGGTGCCGGGGGCGCGGGCGCGGGTGGCCCGGGCGGGCCGGATCTATGTGGAGGGCCGCCACGACGCCGAGCTGGTGGAGCGGGTCTGGGGCGACGATCTGCGGATCGAGGGCGTGGTCGTGGAGTATCTGGCGGGTATCGACGATCTGCCCGCGATCGTCGGGGAGTTCGCGCCGGGCCCGGACGCGCGGCTGGGAGTGCTGGTCGACCATCTGGTGGCGGGGTCCAAGGAGTCCCGGATCGCGGCTGCGGTGACCGATCCGCATGTTCTGGTGGTGGGCCATCCGTATATCGATGTCTGGGGCGCGGTGAAGCCGTCGTCGCTGGGTATCGCGGGCTGGCCGCAGGTGCCCCGCGGCCAGGACTGGAAGACGGGGGTCTGCCGCGCCCTGGGCTGGCCCGCCGACACGGGCGCCGCCTGGCGGCACATCCTCTCCCGCGTCCACTCCTACAAGGACCTGGAGCCGGAACTGCTGGGCCGGGTCGAAGAGCTGATCGACTTCGTGACCGCGCCACCGGAGTAGCCCGGGGCGGGCCCGGTCGCACCCGCCCGGGGCCCTGAGGGCGGGCGGACTCCGTAGCGGGCCTCGGGGCGAGGAACCGGACCGGGCCGGACCGGAGCCACCCGGCCACCCGGCCGACGGCAGCGGCATCGGCATCGGCATCGGCATCGGCATCAGGCGGAGGAAGCACGGCGCGCCCGCCCGGCAGGCAACGGCCCCCTCCTCGCGGACCGGGGGCAGGCCGGCCGCACGGGCACCTCGAAGGGCTGTGGGCGGCAGCCCCCACAGCGGGCCTCGGGGCGCGGGAGGCCCGGGTGGTCCGGCGGAACCCCGGGGCGAGGTGCGCGAGGTGCCCGGACAGCCCGTCGGGCCCCGTGGCAGACGGCCGGGCAGCCCGGCCCGGGGGTACTCCGGGGTGAGGCGGCCGGACGGACCGGCCGGGGACCGCGGCAGGCGGTCAGTCGACCAGGTCGCGGACGACGCCGTCGGCCAGCAGGCGGCCCCGCAGGGTCAGCACGGCCCGGCCCCGGCCGTAGGCGCCGGGCTCCAGCAGGCCGTCGGCGAGGGACCGCTCCGCGGCGCGCAGACCGGCCGGGCGGAGCAGTGACAGGGGTATGCCGTCGCGCAGGCGCAGCTCCAGCAGGATGCGCTCGACCCGGCGGTCCTCCGGGGTGAGCAGCTCCCGCCCGGCGCCCGGGGAGCGGCCCGCCGCGAGGGCGGAGGCATAGGCCGCGGGGTGCTTCACATTCCACCAGCGGACCCCGCCGACATGGCTGTGGGCTCCGGGGCCTGCGCCCCACCAGTCGGCACCGCGCCAGTACAGCTCGTTGTGGAGGCAGCGGGCGGCTTCGGTGGTGGCCCAGTTGGACACCTCGTACCAGTGGAAACCGGCCTCGGCGAGGAGTTCGTCGGCGATCAGATAGCGGTCGGCGTGGACGTCGTCGTCCGTCATCGGCACCTCCCCCCGCCGGATCCGGCGGGCCAGCTGGGTGCCCTCCTCGACGATCAGCGCATACGCCGACACATGGTCGGGTCCGGCGCCGACGGCCGCCGCCAGGGAGGCCCGCCAGTCGTCGTCGGACTCGCCGGGGGTGCCGTAGATCAGGTCCAGGTTCACATGGTCGAACCCGGCGGCCCGGGCCTCGGCGACACAGGCTTCGGGGCGGCCCGGGGTGTGGCTGCGGTCCAGCACCTTCAGGACGTGCTGCCGGGCGCTCTGCATCCCGAAGGAGATCCGGTTGAAGCCGCCTTCCCGGAGCTCCGCGAGATACTCCGGGCCGACCGACTCCGGGTTGGCCTCGGTGGTGATCTCGGCATCGTCCGCCAGGCCGAACTCGCTCCGTACGGTGTCCAGCATGGCCACCAGGTCGGCGGCGGCCAGCAGGGTGGGGGTCCCGCCGCCGACGAAGACGGTGCGCACCGGCCGGGGGTCGTCGCCCAGGACCTTGCGGGCCAGCCGTATCTCCTCGGCGACCGTCGCCGCATAGTGGTCGCGGGAGGCCAGGACCCCGCCGGAGCCGCGCAGCTCGGTCGCCGTGTAGGTGTTGAAGTCGCAGTATCCGCAGCGGGTCGCGCAGTACGGGACATGCAGGTAGAAGGCGAGGGGCCGCTCGGCGGCACCGGCGAGGGCGGAGGCGGGGAGCGACCCGTCGTCGGGCACGGGCACGCCGTCGGGCAGTACGGAAGGCATACGCCCATTCTCCGGCACTCCCGGGAAACCCGTCGCCGCCTGTGGATAACTCACCGCCGGGAACGGAAACCGCAGGCCGGGAGGGGTCCGGGCGGCCCCAGGGGGGTGGCCCGGACCCGCTCGGTCACGCCTCGCGCTGGCCCGCGTACATCTCCTCGACCAGGTGCCGGAACTCCCGCTCGACGGCCGGGCGCTTCAGCTTCATGCTCGGGGTGAGATCGCCGTGCTCGACATCGAGGTCGCGCGGCAGCAGCCGGAACTTCTTCACCGTCTGCCAGCGCTGGAGCCCCTCGTTGAGCCGCTCCACATATCCGGCGATCAGCTCCCGGGTGGCGGGCGCGCTCACCACTTCCTGGTAGCCGCGGCCCTCCAGGCCGTTCTCCGCGGCCCAGCCGAGGAGGGCGGGCTCGTCGAGGGCGATCAGCGCGGTGCAGTAGTTCCGGTCCGCGCCGATGACCACGACATTGGAGACGAACGGGCAGATCGCCTTCAGCTGGATCTCGACCTCCGTGGGGGCGATGTACTTGCCGCCCGAGGTTTTGATCAGGTCCTTCTTCCGGTCCGTGATGGTGAGATAGCCGTCCGCGGACAGTTCGCCCATATCGCCGGTGCGGAGCCAGCCGTCCTCCTCCAGTACCTCGGCGGTCTGCTCGGGCTGCCCGTGGTAGCCCTCCATGACCGCGGGGCCGCGGAGCAGGATCTCCCCGTCGTCCGCGATCCGCACCTCCAGGCCGGGCAGCGGCTTGCCGACCGTGCCGGTGCGGTAGGAGCCGTACCGGTTGACGAAGTTCACCGCGCTGGACTCGGTGAGGCCGTAGCCCTCCAGGATGTGGATCCCGGCCCCGGCGAAGAAGTAGCCGATCTCCGGGGAGAGCGCGGCGGAGCCGGAGACGGCGACCCGGAGGCGGCCGCCGAAGGCCTCGCGGAGCTTGGCATAGACCAGCCGGTCGGCGATCCGGTGCTGGGAGCGGAGTTTGAGGGGTGCGGTCGCCGAGCCGGTGCGGCGGAAGTTGTCCTGGGTGACCCGGGCGTACTCGCGGGCGACATCGGCGGCCCAGCGGAAGATCCGGTACTTGGCGGGGCCGCCGGCCCGCGCCTTGGCGGCGACGCCGTTGTAGACCTTCTCGAAGATCCGCGGTACCGCGGCCATATAGGTGGGACGGACGGTCGGCAGATTCTCCACGATCTTGTCGTGGCGGCCGTCGACGGCCGTGATGTGGCCGACTTCGATCTGGCCGGAGATCAGGGCCTTGCCGAAGACGTGCGCCAGCGGCAGCCAGAGGTACTGGACGTCGTCCTTGTTGATCTGGCCGGTCCCGGCGATCGCCTTCGCCATATAGGACCAGTTGTCGTGCGGCAGCCGGACGCCCTTGGGGCGGCCCGTGGTGCCGGAGGTGTAGATGAGGGTGGCGAGCTGGGTGGGGGTGATCGCGTCGATCCGCTCCCGGACCGCGCCGGGCTCGGCTTCGAGCAGGGCCCGGCCGCGCTCCTCCAGCTCGGCGAGGCCGAGGACGAATCCGTCGTCGTCCGGCGCGCCCTCCGCCGCGGTCCCGGCTCCGCGGTCCGCCGCGACGGTCCCGGCCGGGTCGACGACCACGACATGGCGGAGTTCGGGCAGCTCGTCCCGGCGCTCCAGGACCTTCGCCAGCTGGGCCGCGTCCTCGGCTATCAGGATCCGGCTGCCGGAGTCGGTGAGGATGAACGCCGACTCCTCCGCGTTGGTGGAGGGGTAGATGGTGGTGGTGGCGCCGCCCGCGCACATCACGCCGAGGTCGGCGAGGATCCACTCGATACGGGTCGCGGACATCAGGGCGACCCGGTCCTCCGGGCGGATACCGAGACCGATCAGCCCGGCGGCCACCGCGTACACGCGCTCCGCGGTCCCGGCCCAGGTGAGCGACGCCCAGGCGGTCGCCGGGGCTTCCCCGTCCGCCGCCCCGTCCGGTCCGCCACCGGTCCCGGGCCCGTCCGCGGCCGCCGGTGCGAGGACCGGGTAGCGGAACGCCTCGCCGTCCGGGGTCGCGGCCACCCGCTCGGTGAAGAGCACCGCCACCGAGGTGGGGCGGTTGTCGATCGTGGTCTGTGTGTCGCTCAAGACGTCCTCCGGGCCTGCGGCGGCCGTACGGACCGCGGACGATCGGTACTGGCGCCACTGAGCAGGCACTTTTCAACTGCCGGGTACCCCCCGGACGGGCGCGATCAGCGTAGATCGCGTACCGCCGGTACGTAAGGGGCTTCCGTCCTCCGCTTCGATGCGTGCGGGTACGGACACGGACAGCGCCCGGCCGGTTCGCCGGCCGGGCGCCCACGCGGTTGCCCGCGCCTACTTCTTGGCCTTGCCCCCACCGCTGTCGTCGCTGGAGAGCACCGCGATGAAGGCTTCCTGCGGCACCTCGACGTTGCCGACCATCTTCATCCGCTTCTTGCCTTCCTTCTGCTTCTCCAGCAGCTTCCGCTTCCGGGAGATGTCACCGCCGTAGCACTTGGCGAGGACGTCCTTGCGGATGGCGCGGATCGTCTCGCGGGCGATGACCCGGGAGCCGATGGCCGCCTGGACGGGCACCTCGAACGCCTGCCGGGGGATCAGCTCCTTCAGCTTGGCGACGAGCCGCACGCCGTAGGCGTACGCCTGGTCCCGGTGCGTGATCGCGGAGAAGGCGTCGACCTTGTCGCCGTGGAGCAGGATGTCCACCTTGACCAGGTGCGCGGACTGCTCGCCGGTGGGCTCGTAGTCCAGCGAGGCATAGCCCCGGGTCTTGGACTTGAGCTGGTCGAAGAAGTCGAAGACGATCTCGGCGAGGGGCAGGGTGTAGCGGATCTCCACCCGGTCCTCGGAGAGGTAGTCCATCCCGAGCAGCGTGCCGCGGCGGGTCTGGCACAGCTCCATGATCGAGCCGATGAACTCGGTCGGCGCGAGGACGGTGGCGCGGACCACCGGCTCGTAGACCTCGCTGATCTTGCCCTCGGGGAACTCGCTGGGGTTGGTCACCGTGTGCTCGGCGCCGTCCTCCATGAGGACCCGGTAGACCACGTTCGGCGCGGTGGCGATCAGGTCGAGGCCGAACTCGCGCTCCAGCCGCTCACGGATCACGTCGAGGTGGAGCAGCCCGAGGAAGCCGACGCGGAAACCGAAGCCCAGGGCCGCGGAGGTCTCCGGCTCGTACACCAGGGCGGCGTCGTTGAGCTGGAGCTTGTCGAGCGCTTCACGCAGGTCGGGGTAGTCCGAGCCGTCCAGCGGATAGAGGCCGGAGAACACCATCGGCTTGGGGTCCTTGTAGCCGCCGAGGGCCTCCGTGGCGCCCTTGACCTGCTGGGTGATGGTGTCGCCGACCTTGGACTGGCGGACGTCCTTCACACCGGTGATCAGATAGCCCACCTCGCCGACGCTCAGACCGTCGGCCGGGAGCATCTCGGGCGAATTGGTGCCGATCTCCAGCAGCTCGTGGGTGGCGCCGGTGGACATCATCCGGATCCGCTCGCGCTTGCCGAGCGTGCCGTCGACGACCCGGACATAGGTGACGACGCCCCGGTAGGAGTCGTAGACCGAGTCGAAGATCATCGCGCGGGCGGGGGCGTCGGCGACGCCCACCGGGGCCGGGACCTCGCGCACCACACGGTCCAGCAGCGCCTCGACGCCGAGGCCGGTCTTCGCGGAGACCTTCAGCACATCGTCCGGGTCGCAGCCGACCAGGTTCGCCAGCTCCTCGGCGAACTTCTCCGGCTGGGCCGCCGGAAGGTCGATCTTGTTGAGGACGGGGACGATCGCCAGATTGTTCTCCATCGCGAGATAGAGGTTGGCGAGGGTCTGCGCCTCGATGCCCTGGGCCGCGTCGACCAGCAGGATCGTGCCCTCACAGGCCGCCAGGGAGCGGGAGACCTCATAGGTGAAGTCGACGTGCCCCGGGGTGTCGATCATGTTCAGGATGTGGGTCCTGCCCTGGCCGGGCCCCTCGGTGGGGGACCAGGGCAGCCGGACGGCCTGAGACTTGATCGTGATGCCGCGCTCGCGCTCGATGTCCATACGGTCGAGGTACTGGGCGCGCATCTGCCGCTGGTCGACCACCCCGGTGAGCTGGAGCATCCGGTCGGCAAGGGTCGACTTGCCGTGGTCGATATGGGCGATGATGCAGAAATTGCGGATCAGCGCCGGGTCGGTACGGCTCGGCTCTGGCACATTGGGAGGAGTCGCGGGCACGCAGGGTCCTGGTTCTTGGGACGCGCCGGCGGCGCCGGGCGTCGCGTCTGAAGGCGGTGGCGGGTCTGTACGTAGCCCCTATCGTCCCACGCGTGAAGGACTGCGGCCGGTTTGGGCCGCCGGGAGCCCGGCTGGTACCGTGGCTGGCTGTGTGTCTCGTGCGCCTCCCTCGCGGAGGATCCGCGCGGCGGGCACACCCATCACAGATCATCGAACCTGAGAAGGCTCTTTCGTGGCGAACATCAAGTCCCAGATCAAGCGGAACAAGACGAACGAGAAGGCGCGCCTGCGCAACAAGGCCGTCAAGTCGTCCCTGAAGACCGCGATCCGCAAGGCCCGCGAGGCCGTCGCCGCCGGCGACGTCGAGAAGGCCAACGTGGCGACCCGCGAGGCCGCCCGCAAGCTCGACAAGGCCGTCTCGAAGGGCGTCATCCACAAGAACGCCGCCGCCAACAAGAAGTCGGCGCTTGCGACGAAGGTCAACGCCCTCCAGGGCTGAGTACCACCCGGCACCGCATCCGGTGAGCCCCGTCACAGCGACGAGGCGGTCCACCGGACGAGGTGACCGCCGGGAGCCATGAGCGGGCCCTCTCTCATCCGCTCTCTTCCCGGCAGCTTCGGACTCGCACTTGGTCCTGCGTTCGCCACGCGGGTGCGAGTCCACCGGCAGAACTTCCCGAAGGCCCCGGCCCACCCGGCCGGGGCCTTCGGCGTACCCGGAGACCGGCCGGGCGGGGACATGCCTTACCGCCCGGGGCGCGGCCGCGACGGGCGGGGACCGACGCACCGGGGCGCGCGTCAGTGCGAGGAGCGGCCCGAACGGGCGGCGCGGGCGATGGCGACGACGGCCTTCTCCAGGGCGTACTCCGGATCGTCTCCGCCGCCCTTCACGCCCGCGTCGGCCTCCGCGACGGCCCGCAGGGCCACGGCCACCCCGTCCGGGGTCCAGCCGCGCATCTGCTGCCGCACCCGGTCGATCTTCCAGGGCGGCATGCCCAGCTCACGGGCGAGATCGGCGGGCCTGCCGCCGCGCGCGGAGGAGAGCTTGCCGATCGCCCGGACACCCTGGGCCAGCGCACTGGTGATCATCACGGGGGCGACCCCGGTGGAGAGCGACCAGCGCAGCGCCTCCAGGGCCTCCGCCGCCCGGCCCTCGACCGCGCGGTCGGCGACGGTGAAGCTCGATGCCTCGGCCCGGCCGGTGTAGTAGCGCCCGACGACCGCCTCGTCGATGGTGCCCTCGATATCCGCGGTGAGCTGCGACACCGCGCTCGCCAGCTCCCGCAGGTCGCTGCCGATGGAGTCCACCAGCGCCTGGCAGGCCTCGGGGGTGGCGGCTCTGCCGAGCGCCCGGAACTCCGAGCGGACGAAGGTCAGCCGCTCGGCGGGCTTGGTGGTCTTGGGACAGGCCACCTCCCGGGCCCCCGCCTTGCGGGCGGCGTCCAGGAGCCCCTTGCCCTTCACCCCGCCGGGGTGGACCAGGACGAGGGTGATCTCCTCGACCGGTGCGGCGAGATACCCCTTGATGTCCTTGACGGTGTCGGCGGACAGATCCTGGGCATTTCGCACGATCACCACCTTGCGCTCGGCGAAGAGCGAGGGACTCGTCAGCTCGGCCAGCGTGCCGGGCTGGAGCTGGTCGGCGGTGAGGTCGCGGACATCGGTATCGGCGTCGGCGGCCCGGGCGGCCGCCACGACCTGCCGGACCGCACGGTCCAGCAGAAGGTCCTCCTGGCCCACGGCGAGCGTGACGGGGGCGAGCGGGTCGTCTGTCGGGTTCTTCCTGGTGGCCATCGTGGACCAGCATCCCACGCCCCACCGACACCCGGCCCCGGGCCGTGGTCCGGTGCCGGTGCGGGTACCGGACAATGGCCTGGTGAGTGAGGGACGACATGTGCTGGTACTGCCGGACCGCGATACCGCCGAGGAGGTCGCGGAGGAGCTGGCCGACCGCTTCGGGGTGACCGAGGAGCCCCAGTTGGTGCGGGACGCCCTCGCGGGCGAGGACGACGCGGAGGACGCCCAGTGGCTGGTCGTCGTGGAGGATCCCGCGGACCGGCTCGACCCGGGCGCTCTCGACGCGTTCGCCGCCGAGTACGAGGGCTGGCTGGAGCCGCCCCGCTGACGCCCGCCCCGGGCCGCCCGCCCAACCCCGATGCACCCGGACCCGCCGGGCGGCGCTCAGGCCCCGCCCGGACCGCCGGCGGCTCCGGTGTCGTCCGCACCGCCCCGGGGGTCGGCGGGGAGCCGGTCCAGGGTGATCCCGAAGTGGTCGCGGTAGGCGGCCAGCACGGCCGCGTCGTCCGGGAGCAGCTCCTCGTGGCGCTCGCCGCCGCGGGTGGTGACCAGCTTGCGCCCGCTGAGGGTGGTCCGGCCGTCGTCGGTGAGCCGGGAGCAGACCAGGGAGCGGGTGAAGTGGGACTCGGGCGAGGTGCTGTGCCACCAGGCACCGGCCCGGAAGTCCGCCAGGACGCGCGGCCGGGTCTCCAGCCGGTACTGGGGTTTGCCGTCCCGCAGGAGGTCCAGGTCCCCGTGGGCGTCCCGGCCGGCCGGGACGATCCGGAAGGTCCCCGCGGGGTCCCGCTGCTCCTCCCGCAGGTCGAAGGCGAGCGGATGACGGGCATGCTCCCCGAAGCCGACGTCCGCCAGCCAGCGCCCGGCGCCGTGATCCGTCTCGACGAGAAGGGCGAGGTGGTCGTACGGGATACCGAGGGTGCCGTCCTCGCCGAAGACCCGGGCCTGAAGCAGCTGAACCCGGAAACCGAGACGGCGCAGCAACGCGGCGAAGGCACCGTTGAGCTCGTAGCAGATACCGCCCCGGCCGGCCGATACGACCTTGTCCACCAACCGCTTCTCGTCCAGCACGATGCCCTCGCCGAGATGTACGGCGAGGTTCTCGAAGGGAACGCTCCGCAGATGGCGCACCTGTAGTTCCCGCAGGGCCGCGGCGTCCGCGCGATCCGGTACGGCGGCGCCGATACGGCGGAGGTAGGCATCCATGCGCCCAGTGTGACCCGCTCCCCCGCTCCGGAGCACGGTCCCGGCCCCGGCCTGGTTCCAAAGACCGAGCCCCGCGGGCCGTACGACGTGGGCCCGGCGACCGGGGCCGTTCTCCGCCCACCGGCCCGGGCACGCCCGGGCGCTGTCTCCCCGGCCGCCGCCGGGCGCCCACCGGCGGAATCCCACGGCCCGTGGCCCGGGCCCGCCACCCCGCGGCGGTGTTCCCGGCGGCCGGGCCGAGTGCCGCGTACTGCGTCGCCTCCGACTGCGGGGGCGGGAGCAGAACCGGGTGCGGGCGCGGGCGCGGGGGCGGGCGGGGGGTGCGCGGGCGAACGGGGCACGGCGCGTCCGCTCGTCGCCGGACGGGCCGCGGGCCGCATCCGGTGCCCGGCCGGTGAGGAGCGGGAGGATGCCGCCCGGCACCCGTGGGAGCCCGCCCGGTAGGACGCGCGCCCCGGCCGGGATTCCGGCCCGCGACGAGCTCGGGAGGGGTCCCGCGACGGCCCCGGGAGGGGGCGTGCGGCCCCTCCCCGGAGCCGGGGACCACCGCCCGGTTCCCGGGCGGCGCGGTCCGGCCCGGCGGCGCCCGCCGCGGATCGCGGCACGCAGTCCGCGGCCCGTGCCGGACACCGCGACATCGCCGTCCTCGTCGGTGCGCAGCACCACCGCGCCCAGCTCCCGGTACGCGGCCACCGTCCGCGGCGCGGGGTGTCCGTACCCGTTGTCCCGGCCCGCCGAGATCAGGGCGAACGCTGGACGCACCGACCTCAGCAGACCCGGGTCCTGGTGCGCGGACCCGTGGTGGGCCACCTTGACCACATCGACCTCCCCCAGCACGGGCCGGGACCTCAGCAGCGCCCGCTGCGCGGGGGGCTCCAGATCCCCGAGCAGCAGCAGCACGGGGCCGCCGGCGATCCGGACCAGCAGGGTCACACTGGCGTCGTTGGCCTCGGCGGGGGCGGGCCACGGCCCGGGGCCGGGGTCCGGCCACAGGACCCGCCACTCCAGCGGTCCGGCCCGGCGCCGCTCGCCGAGGCGGGCCCGGTCCAAGGGGATACCGGCCGCGGCCGCGGCGCGGCGGACGAAGGCCGCCTGGGTGGGCGGCCGGTCGAGGACGGTGGTCTGTACGGCGCCGACCGCCCGGCCGCGCAGCACCCCGGGCAGCCCCCGGACATGGTCGGCGTGGAAGTGGGTGAGCACCACCAGCGGCACCCGGTTGATCCCCAGCTCCCGGAGACAGCGGTCGACGGCCTCCGGATCGGGGCCCGTGTCCACGACCACGGCGGCGCCCGGCCCGGCCGCCAGCACCATCGCGTCCCCCTGGCCGACATCGCATATCACCAGGTCCCAGCCGGGCGGCGGCCAGCCGGACAGCACCCGGGCCAGCGGCGCGGGCCGGACGACGGCGCAGAGCAGCACCACGGCGACGGCGGCCGCCGCCCACGGACGGTGCGAGAGCCCGCGGATCAGGAGTACGGCCAGGGCTCCCGCGGCGGCCAGCAGCAGCCCGCCCTGCCAGCCTCCCGGCCAGTCGGTCTGCGCCCCGGGCAGTGCGGCTCCGCCCCGGGCGACCGCCGCGATCCACCGGGCGAACCAGCCCGCCGCCGTGGCCGGGGCGACGGCGGCCGGTATCGACACCGTCGCCGTGGCCAGCGCGGCGAATCCGAGGACCGTGGCGGGGGCGGTCGCCAGCTCGACGGCCAGATTGCAGGGGACGGAGACCAGGCTGACTTTCGCCGTGAAGATCGCGACCACCGGCGCGGACACCGCCTGCGCAGCCGCCGATACGGCGAGCACTTCGGCGAGCCTCGGCGGCACTCCGCGGCGGCGCAGTGCGGCGCTCCAGCCGGGGGCGATCAGCAGCAGGGCGCCGGTGGCCAGGACGGAGAGCACGAAGCCGTAGTTCCGGGCGAGCAGCGGGTCGTACAGCACCAGCAGCAGCACGGCCGCGGCGAGGGCGGGGACGAGCGACCGCCGCCGCCCGGTGCCGATCGCGAGCAGGGTGAGGGCGCCGCAGGCCGCCGCCCTCAGCACGCTGGGCTCGGGCCGGCACACCACGACGAAGGCCAGGGTGAGCCCACCTCCGGCGAGGGCCGTGCCGCGGAGGGTGATGCCCAGCCGGGGGGCGAGACCGCCGCGCTCGACCCGCCCGGCCCGGCCCGGCGGCCCGATGAGCAGCACCAGCACGATGGTGAGGTTGCTGCCCGAGACGGCCAGTACATGGGTCAGATCGGTGACTTCGAACGCCTTGCGCAGCTCCGGGGTGAGCCGGGACGTATCGCCCACGGTGATCCCCGGCACCAGGGCCCGGGCATCCGGCGGCAGGCCGTCGGTCGCCTCGCGCAGCCCGGCCCGGAGCCGCCCGGCGGTCCGCTGCACCGCCGTCGGCGGGCCGGTGACCTGCGGCGGGCGACCGGTGACCCGCAGTACGGCCGCGAAGGTGTCGCCCCGGCTGACGGCCGGTGAAAGCCGGCCGGTCAGGGCGAGGCGGGTCGACGGCAGCAGCCCCTGCCAGCGCGCGAGGTGCCGGGGGCCGGCCGCGGGGCGGACGATCAGCAGAACCGGTGTCCGCGTCGCGGTGGCCCTCCCTCCGGCACCGGCGACCCGGGTGATGTCGACACCGATCACCACCACCGTGCTCCCCCACCCCCCGCTCCGGCCCCGGGAGACCGTGACCCGGGGATCGGACACCACCGTGGCCTCGGCGGTCACCGTGGCGTACCGCTCGGCGAGACCGGGCACCGGTCCCCGGCGCAGCTCGGCGGTGTGCAGACCGGCGGCGGAGGCGCCCGCCGCCGCGCAGAGCAGAACCGCCGCGCATGCCACGGCGTTGAGCCCCCGCCGCCCACCGTGCCCCCCGCCCGGATTCCCGCCCGGGCCCGCGCCATCCGGGCCGCCGCCGGCCCGGTGACCCGACCGGGCCGGATCACCGTCAGGAGCAGCCCGCCGGAAGCCGCTCCGGGCGCGGCGCCACAGGGTCGGGGCGCCCCGGCCGGTCACCGCCGCCCTGCCCGCCGGCCTTCCCGGCTCCCGCCGCGGCCGGACCCGGTGGGCGCTCCGCCCGGCCGGGACCGCCCGGGCGCACCCGCCCCGGTTCCGTAACGGCGGAACAACCACCGGGGCCAGCAGCAGGGCCGCGCAGACCACGCAGACCGCCACCGCGGCGGCCGTCCACCGGGGCGGGGCACCGACGGCCAGGGCGGCGGCCGCCCAGGCCGCGGCGGCCGGGACCACCAGCCGCAGATCGGCAGGTCCCTCCTGACGGGGGTCGGCGGCTCCCAGCCGGTGTCCGGACGCGGCATGGACCGCCTGCCGCCGGGCCGCGGGCGGCCCGCTCATGGCCGCACCAGCGTCCGCAGCTCGGCGAACCGCCGCTCGCCGATGCCGTCGACCTCGCGCAGCTCGTCGACGGAGCGGAAACCACCGCTGCGGGTGCGGTACTCCACGATGTGCCGGGCCAGCACCGGCCCGACCCCGGGCAGGGTGTCCAGTTGCTCCACGGTGGCCGTGTTCAGCCCGACCGGCCCGCCGGGCGCGGCGGGGGCAGCAGGGGCGGCAGGCAGCCCGCCGGAAGCCGCTCCGGGCGCCGCCGCGGCCGCCTGCGGAAGCGCCCCGACCACCACGTGCTCGCCGTCGATCAGCACCCGGGCGCGGTTCAGCGCCGTCACATCGGTGCCCGCCTTCACTCCCCCGGCGGCGGTCAGCGCATCGGCGACCCGGGCGCCTTCGGGGAGCCTGAGCACCCCCGGACGGTGCACCTTCCCGCTGACGTCGACCACCACCCGGCGCCCGGCGGGGGACGGCACACCTCCGGCGACCGGTGCCCGGCTCGGGGCCGCGCCCTGCGCCAGGGTTTCGGGCGGGCGCACACTCTGCGGCCGGCCGGTCCAGAAGTGCAGGGCGGCAAGGACTGCGGCGACGACCAGGACGACGGAGAGCGCGGCCAGCGTGCGGGGTTCGAGGCCGCACCGGAGCTGCACCCAGAGCGGGAGCCGCTCCCGCACGGCGAGCCCCGCCAGCCGGAGCGCGCCATCGGCGCGGGCGGCCCCGCGCGCACCGCTCCTCGCGGCCTCCGCGGTGTCCGCGGTGTCCGGTCGCGCGGACACCCCGCCCACGGCCCCCTCGTCCGCCAACACGGCCCGGCCCGGCCGCCGCACGGGCGCCTCCGTCCGGCCCCCGGCACCGGCACCGGCACCGGGTCCACGTTCAGGTCCAGCTCCAGGTCCGGCACCGTGACCCAGGCCGGTTCCGGGCCGGGAACCGGCCGCGGGCCCGGCAAGGGCATCACGCCCGGGCCCGGTTCCGGCACCCGGTCCGGTACCGGAGTCACCACCCGGACCGCCACCGGCACCGAAATCCGGATCGGCACCGGGAACAGGACCGAGGCCAGGACCGGGGCCGGAACCGGAGTCAGGACCAGGACCAGGGACGGCATCAGGACCGGGAGGGGAACCCGCGCCCGGCGCGGGCGGCGCCCCCCGCGCCCCCACTCCCACCGGTCGTAGCCGACGGCCACCCCTGCCGGGCCCGGGGCCCGCTCCCCCGCCCTGCCTCGGCACGGCCCCGGGCCGCCGGGCGGCCCGGGCCCGGCGGTCGGACGCCGGAGCACGGCCCGGCCCACTTGTCGCGGAGCGTGATCGAAGAACCATGCACTCGACGGTAGGCACACTTCACGGATCCCGCTCAAGCCGGGTAAATCCCGTGGACAACCCTCCCGTTGTGGAAAACTCCCTCACTCCGGGGAGTGAACCGCCACCCCGGCCCGGCCGTTCAGCGGACCGAGACCACGGCCCCCAGCAGACCCGGCCCCGTATGTGCTCCGATCACCGCGCCGACCTCGCTCACATGCAACTGCCCGAGCCCCGGTACCCGCTCCCGCAACTTCTCGGCCAGCGCCGACGCCCGTTCCGGGGCGGCGAGATGGTGGACGGCGATATCCACACCGCCCGCTCCGGCGCAGGCGACCGTCAGCTCCTCCAGCCGGGCGATCGCCTTGGACGCCGTCCGCACCTTCTCCAGCATCTCGATCCGCCCGCCGTCGAGTTGCAGCAGCGGCTTCACCGCGAGCGCCGAACCGAGCAGCGCCTGGGCCGCCCCGATCCGCCCGCCGCGCCGCAGGTAGTCGAGGGTGTCGACATAGAAATAGGCGGATGTGCCCGCCGCGCGCTTCTCGGCCGCCGCCACCGTCTCGTCGAGCGTCCCCCCGGCTTCCGCGGTCTCGGCCGCGGCCAGGGCACAGAATCCGAGCGCCATCGCGATCATCCCGGTGTCCACCACGCGCACCGGTACCGGGGCATCGCGGGCGGCCAGCACGGCGGCGTCGTAGGTGCCGGAGAGTTCGGCGGAGAGATGGAGGGAGACGATGCCCGCCGCCCCGGCTTCCGCCGCGGCCCGATAGGTCGCGGCGAACACTTCGGGGCTGGGCCGGGACGTGGTGACCGAACGCCGCTTCTGAAGGGCCTGTGCCAGCGACCTGGCGGAGATCTCCGTCCCCTCCTCCAGCGCCTGGTCGCCCAGGACCACTGTCAGCGGCACGGTGACGATGTGGTGCCGCTCCACCGCCGACCGTGGCAGATAGGCCGTTGAATCGGTGATGATCGCGACATGGCGGGACATGAGCGGGAGGTTACCGGTCGCCGCCGGACAAGGGCAGCCCGGCCCCGGTTCCCCGTCGCGGTCCGCTGTGGCCGGCCCCCGGCACATCGTCTCCGGGCCCCGGCTCACGGCCCCCGCGGCTCAGTTGGTGGTCTCCGGACGGGCGCTCTTCTGCCAGGGGTACTGCTCCAGCCGCGGATCGCGCGCCGTGATCGCCCGCGGGCCCTGCTCGTCCGCCGCCGCGGCGGCCCCGGTGGCTTCCGCCTCGCTCGCGGACCGCTCGCCCGACCGCTCAGCGGACTGCTCACCGGCCCGCTCGGCCCGCTCATAGGGGTGGGACGCGGTCCGCTCGTACGGATGGGACGCGCCGGGCACCCCGGGCGCCGTGGCAGCGGTCGGCGACGCGCCCGCGGACGACGCCGACGCATCCGGCTCCGCGCCGTCCGTCCAGTGCCGCAGGGCGCCCGCCTCCATGTCGATCTGGGCACTCAGCGTGTCCAGGTCGTCGGCCGCGAACCGCTGGGCCCGGTCCCGCGCGGCCCAGCGCAGCGACTCGGCCGAGTGGACGATCTTCTCCACCCGCTCCCGCAGGTCCGGCAGCTTGGCCGAGACGGTCGCCCGGTCCGGCTCCCGCTCCAGCCTGCGCAGCTCCTCGTCGAGTTCGTGGCCGTGGGCGCTGAGCCGGTCGAAGAGGGCGAGGGACTCCGTCAGCGAGGCGTCCTCGGCGACACCGGCCCGCAGGGCGTCCTGGGTGGCCCGCATCGACGTCCGCAGCCCCAGCCGGAGCTGCGCCAGCTCACCGGGAACCCCGACCTGGCCGAGGCTCTTGGCCCGCAGCGTGGTGTCCTCGACGGTCCGGCGGGCCTGGGTGACCGTACGCTCGACCCCGCGCTTGGCGGCGCGCACCGCCTTCACGCCTGCGTACGCCCCCACAGCGACGAGGGCAACGAAAAGCAGCGCCAGAATCAGAATCGCGGCTTCCATGAGCAGCCCTTCGCCTTCGGCCTCGGAGGTGGTGCGCGGGAGCGGGCACCGTCTCCCCGGTGCCACGGTCCCACGCTCGGTATCGGTGATGGTGCCGCGCGCCACGGTCGGTGCGCGGGTGATGTCTCCACGGTAAACGGAGCAGGCAGGCCGAGGGTTCCAGCGGAACCCTCGACCTGCCCTTAAGGGAAGACCCCGAGCAGCGCGGGAACACCCCCGGGAACCGTCACACGGTCCCCGGGAGCATCACTCCGCCCGGGAAACCATCCCGAGAGCCACTGAGCGTCCCCGAACCTGCCTGAACATCCCGGACCATCCCGGACTATGCCGGACTATGGCGAACCATCCGGAACATCCTGAAACCTCCGGACGCGTCCGGAAGTCTCAGGAGCCTCACGCGGGAACGATGTTGACCAGCTTCGGCGCCCGGACGATCACCTTGCGGATGCCCGCGCCGTCCAGCGCGGCCACCACCGCCGGGTCGGCCAGGGCCAGCGCCTCCAGCTCCTCGTCGGAGATCGACGGCGGCACCTCCAGCCGTGCCTTCACCTTGCCCTTGAGCTGGACGACACAGGTCACGGCCTCGTCCACCAGATACGCCGGGTCGGCCACCGGGAACGCGCGGTGCACCACGGAGTCCTGGTGCCCCAGCTTGCGCCACAGCTCCTCCGCGACATGCGGCGCCAGCGGCGCGACCAGCAGGACCAGCGCCTCCGCGATATCGCGCGTCAGCGGCCGGCCGGCCTTCGTCAGCGCGTTGTTCAGCTCGGTGATCTTGGCGATGGCGGTGTTGAAGCGCAGCCCCGCCAGGTCCTGCCCGGCCCCGTCGACGGCCTTGTGCAGCGCACGCAGCACGGACTCGTCGGTCTCCGGCCCGTCGACGACCGTGGTCTCGCCCGTCGACTCGTCGACGATATTGCGCCACAGCCGCTGCAGCAGCCGGTACTGGCCGACCACGGCCCGGGTGTCCCAGGGCCGGGAGACGTCCAGCGGCCCCATCGCCATCTCGTACAGGCGCAGGGTGTCGGCACCGTACTCGGCGCAGATCTCGTCCGGGGTGACGGCGTTCTTCAGGGACTTGCCCATCTTGCCCAGTTCGCGCTTGACCGGCTCGCCCTGGTACCAGAAGCCGCCGTCGCGCTCCTCGACCTCGGTCGCGGGGACCGGGAAGCCGCGGCCGTCGCGGTAGACGTACGCCTGGATCATGCCCTGGTTGAACAGCCGGTGGAACGGCTCCGCGGAGGAGACATGGCCCAGGTCGTACAGCACCTTGGACCAGAAGCGCGCGTACAGCAGGTGCAGTACGGCGTGCTCCGCGCCGCCCACGTACAGGTCGACGCCGCCGTGCGGCACGCCCTCGCGCGGGCCCATCCAGTACTGCTCGACGGCCGGGTCGACCAGCCGCTCCTCGTTGCGCGGGTCCAGATAGCGCAGCTCGTACCAGCAGGAACCGGCCCAGTTGGGCATGGTGTTGGTCTCGCGGCGGTACCGGCGCGGCCCGTCGCCCAGGTCGAGGGTGACATGCACCCACTCCTCGTTGCGCGACAGCGGGGTCTCGGGCTCGGTGTCGGCGTCGTCCGGGTCGAAGGTGCGCGGCGAGTAGTCGTCGATCTCCGGCAGCTCCAGCGGCAGCATCGACTCCGGCAGCGCGTGTGCGACGCCGTCCTCGTCGTACACGATCGGGAACGGCTCGCCCCAGTAGCGCTGCCGGCTGAACAGCCAGTCGCGCAGCCGGAAGTTGATCGTCCCCTCGCCGATGCCCTCCTCGGCCAGCCAGGCGATCATCCGGGACTTGGCCTCGACGACGTCCAGTCCGTCCAGGGAGATCCGGTCGTTGGCGGAGTTGATGGCGGGGCCCTGGCCGGTGTACGCCTCGCCCTCCCAGCCCTCCGGCGGACGTACGGTCCGGATGATCGGCAGCTCGAAGGCCTCGGCGAACTCCCAGTCGCGCTCGTCCTGGCCGGGGACCGCCATGATGGCGCCGGTGCCGTATCCCATCAGGACGTAGTCGGCGACGAAGACCGGGACCCGGGTGCCGGTGACCGGGTTCACGGCATACGCACCCGTAAAGACGCCGGTCTTGTCCTTGTGCTCGGTCTGCCGCTCGACGTCGCTCTTGCTCTGCGCCTGCTTGCGGTAGGCGGTCACGGCCTCGGCGGGCGTCGCGGCGCCGCCGGTCCAGGCCTCCTTGACCCCCTGGGGCCACTCGGCGGGCAGGATGGAGTCGATCAGTCCGTGCTCGGGCGCCAGGACCATGTAGGTGGCGCCGAACAGGGTGTCGGGGCGGGTGGTGAAGACGGTGATCCGCTCGCCGTCGTGGCCTTCGACGGGGAAGTCCAGCCGGGCACCCTCGGACCGGCCGATCCAGTTCCGCTGCTGCAGCTTGATGGCCTCGGGCCAGTCCAGCCCGTCCAGGTCGTTCAGCAGCCGGTCCGCGTAGGCGGTGATCCGCATGTTCCACTGGCGCAGCTTGGCCTTGAAGACCGGGAAGTTGCCGCGCTCGGACCGGCCGTCGGCGGTGACCTCCTCGTTGGCCAGCACGGTGCCCAGACCGGGGCACCAGTTGACCGGGGACTCCGAGGCGTACGCCAGCCGGAAGCCGCTCAGGACGTCGGCCCGCTCGGCGGGGCTCAGCTCCGCCCAGGCGCGGTCCGTGCCGGGGACCGCGCGTCCGGCCTCGAACTCGCCGATCAGCTCGGCGATCGGACGGGCCCGGTCCGCCTTCTCGTCGTACCAGGAGTTGAAGATCTGCAGGAAGATCCACTGGGTCCAGCGGTAGTACGCGGGGTCGATCGTGGCGACCGACCGGCGCTGGTCGTGGCCCAGGCCCAGCCGGCGCAGCTGCCGCTTCATGTTGTCCATGGCCGCCTCGGTCGACACCCGCGGGTGGGTGCCGGTGGCGACGGCGTGCTGCTCGGCGGGCAGGCCGAACGCGTCGAAGCCCAGGGTGTGCAGGACGTTGTGGCCGGTCATCCGCTGGTGGCGGGCGTAGACGTCGGTGGCGATGTACCCGAGGGGGTGGCCGACGTGCAGGCCCGCGCCGGAGGGGTACGGGAACATGTCCATGATGAACTTCTTGGGCCGGGCGACGATCTCGGGGTCGCCCGCCAGCTCGCCCACCGGGTTCGGGGCCTCGTAGGTGCCCTCGGCCTCCCAGACGTCCTGCCAGCGCGCCTCGATCTCCGCGGCCAGGGCGGCGGTGTACCGGTGCGGCGCGGCCGTGTCGCCGCCGGCCGAACCGGCGGGAACTGCGGGATTCGTCTCGCTCATGGTCTTCAAAGCTCCATCGGTGTCTCTGCCCAGCGTTCGGAAAGGGCGCCCGGCCGGGGCCCGGGGCCCGTGAAACAAAAGGACCCCTCGCACAGGAGGGGACCGCCGCGCCGATTCCGACCGGAATTCTCATCCGTCGGGACTGATCAGCGCGGCCCGCTAAGCAGAAGGCGTACGGCACGCATGGCGTCAGGGTACCGCAGGGGGCCTCGGCGCCGCGCGCGGGATCCGAGGTGGTGGGCGGTACGGGACCGGGGCGGCGGGCGGTACAGGACCGAGGTGGTAGGCGGTACGGGACCGGGGTGGGCGGACCGGGCCGCGGCGGCCGGGAAGAAGCAGCGGGAAGCCGGGGAGCGGGAACGGCGGGGGAAGGAGAGAACCTCCGAAGCGGCCGCCCCGGAGTCGAGACAAGCGGAAGCGGGCGCCGTATCTAACGGCATGAAGATCGTACGGCCGTCCGCGGCCCGCCCCGGTGCGAGGGCGTCGTCGCTTCCCCGGGGTGCGTCCCGGCGGAACGGCACGGCCCCTGCCCGCGGTTCCGTTCTCGAAACCCCGAAACCCCGAAAGTGCCGCACCTCCCGGTACGGGGCCACCTAGCATGCGTCAACGGGACCGCCTCCTCACCCTCGGAGTTGCCCCATGAAGCCACACCGCAAGAGCCGTTCGTCCCCGGGGCCGGGCTCCGGCCCCGGACCGGAAGCGGGCCCCGCGGTCAGGGGAGGGCTGCTCGCCGGGGCGTTCGCGCTCCTTCCCGTGATCGTCGTCGCCGGTGGCGACGGCCTCCGCGAGGCGCTCGACTTCACCACCGGAGTCCTGGCGCTTCTCGCACTCACCGCCGCGGTGGCCTGGGGGCTGCTCGCCACCGACCGGCTGCTGCTCTCCCCCCGCCACCGTCTCGTCGCCCAGGCCGTGCACCGGGCGACCGCGGCGGCCGCGCTGGGTTTCCTGGTGCTCCACGCGAGCGTGAAAACGGCCCTCGGCCATGTGGGCGCGGTCGGCGCGCTGATCCCCTTCGGCCTCGGATTCACCGGTACGGAGGGGCTCATCGGCTTCGGTTCGCTCGCCGGACTGCTGATGGTGGTGGTGGCCGCCACGGGGGCGCTGCGCAGCGTCCTCGCGGGCCGCCCCGGGGTCGCCGGACGCTGGCGGGCCCTGCACATGCTGGCCTACCCCGCCTGGTGCGCGGCGCTGATCCACGGGCTGTTCGCCGGGCGCCCGGCCGCGGGCTGGGTCGTCGCGCTGTACTGCCTGGCGCTGGTGGCGGTCGGGGGCGCCGTATCGCTGCGGCTGCTGCCGCGGCCCGTCCGGCGGCGGCTGGCGGCCCGGGTGGCGCTGCTCACGGCGGACGGTACGGCCCCGGCGGACCCGGGCGGCGGAAGGCCGGCCGGGGACGTACCGAACGGCGGAAGGTTGGCCGGAGACGTACCGGACGGCGGGTTCCGGAACACGGCGGCGGGTACGGCGGAGGTCGGGCCGCCCGCCGGTTCCCGGCATCTCCCGGAGCCGGAGAGCGGCTCCGGGTACCTCCCGGGCGGCGCCCTCACCGGCGCCGGCCCCCCGCCGCCGATGCTGCCGCCGCCGTTCCCCCCGCTGTACGAAGCCCCGCTGTACGAGCCCCCGCCGCGCCCGGCCCACGCCCCGGCACCGCCACGCCCGCAGCCGGTGCCTCCGGCCCCCGTCCCGGAGCCGGTGCCCCGGTACGCGGCGCAGGACACCTCCCATGCCTTCGCGGCGCCGGTGACGGGCACCGAGCCGGTCCCCGGCGCCGGGTTCCGGGCCGCCTACGACGCGGTCTCCCGCCCGCGCGGCCGGGACGGCGCCGGATACGGGACCGGACCCGCCGACGGGCCCGGAACCGCGGCGGAGACGGGGACGGGAAGAGGGGCGGTGTCCGGTACCCGGGACCACCACACCCCCCGTACCGTGCCCGGCCTCTTCCCGCCCCGCCCCGGTGAGCCGTGGAGCACCCCCGCAGGAGACCGGACGTGAACATTCCGCTCCCCGACGTCCCCGAGGTACGCGTCGTCGGCATGCCCCAGCTGACCCAGGGCTTCGATCTCGTCGACCGGCTCGACCTGCCGATGCATCTGAAGGTGCACGGCCCGCTGGCCCCCGTCACCGGCGAACTGCTGGCCCGGCTCGCCGAGGAGACCGGTCTGCGCGGCCGCGGCGGCGCGGGCTTCCCCTTCGGGCGGAAGCTCCGGTCCGTCGCCGCGGCCGCGATCCGCCGGGGCGTACGGCCCGTCGTCGTGGTCAACGGCAGCGAGGGGGAACCCGCCTGCCGCAAGGACACCGTTCTCCTCAACCGGGCACCGCATCTCGTCCTGGACGGCGCGCTGCTGGCCGCCGAAGCGCTCGGCGCCCGGACCCTGGTGGTGGCCGTCACCCGTAACTCCACCGAGATCTCGGTACGGGCCGCCCTGGCCGAACGCGGCCTCACCGACCGCCGGGGGCCGTCGCTGCGCGCCCGGATCGTCCGCACCCCCGAGCGCATGGTCTCGGGCGAGGCGTCCGCCGTGATCCGGGCGGTCAACGGCGGCCCCGCCCTGCCCCCGGGCCGGCGGGCCCGGGCGGCCGATACCGGAGTCGGCGGCGCACCGACCCTGCTGTCCAACGCCGAAACGTTTGCGCAGCTCGCGGTGGCCGCCCGGCTCGGGGCCGGCCGCTTCCGCCGCTCCGGTACGGACGACGAACCGGGCACGGTCCTGCTGACGCTCTCCGGCGCGGTGGCCCGCCCCATGGTGGTCGAGGTGCCGACGGGGGTGCCGCTGCGCTACGTCCTCGGGCTGGCGGGCGCCCCGCCGCTGCCGCAGGGAGTGCTCACCGGCGGCTACCACGGGAACTGGATCGACGGGACGGCCGCCGGGGAGGCGGTGGTGTCGCGCGCGTCATTGGCCGCCGTCGGCGGCTCCCTCGGCGCGGGCGCGATCCTGCCCCTCGGCCCCGGGACCTGCCCCCTCGGCGAGGCGCTGCGGGTCGCGAACTGGCTGGCCGCCGAGACCGCGGGGCAGTGCGGCCCGTGCAGACTCGGGCTGCCCGCGGCGGCCGGCGGGCTGGCCGATGTGATCGGCGGCGGCGGACCGGCGGCGCTGGAGGCGCTGCGCGAGGTCACCCGGGCCGTGCAGGGCCGCGGCGCCTGCAAGCACCCCGACGGTTCGGCGCGGTTCTTCGGCTCCGTGCTCTCCGCCTTCACGGACGATCTGGCCGCGCATGTCCTGCACGGCGGCTGCGGCCGGGAGACGGCGGGTGTGCTGCCGCTCCCCCTCCCCGGCTACCGGGAGGCCGGGGAGTCGGTACCGAGCGGGGAGAAGGTGCTGATCGACTGGACGCTCTGCCAGGGGCACGGGCTCTGTGCGGACATCGTCCCCGAGCTGATCCGGATCAGCCCGGACGGCTATCCCTCGGTCGCCGACGCCGTCGTCCCGGTCCATCTGCGCGGACGGGCCCAGCGCGCGGTACGCCGCTGTCCCGCTCTCGCGATGCGCATCGAGCGGACCCCGCTGCCCGCACCGGGTACGGACCGGCCCGCCCTGCCGTCCGGCGGCGGCCGCCGGGCCCTGGACAGCGGCCGGAGCTGAGCCGGGGCCGGCTCCGGCCCGGAGCGGCCGGTGCCGATCGCCGGTCCGATCGGAGCCGCCGACTACCGGCTGGTGCCGGTCCGGGCGGCCCGGGCCCCGGCCCGGTGTCGGCCGGGGATCCGCCCGGTCCGGCACCCGGGCCCCGGTCCGGCACCGGGCGCCCGGCACCGCCGCCGGGAAACCGCCGGAGAGCCACCCGATGTGAAACCGCCGGAGAGCCGCCCGCCGGGACACTGCCGGACAGCACGGGAAAAGCCGCCGGAGAAACAGAAATCCCGCCGGACCTTGCGGTCCTGGCGGGATCATCCGATGTGGAGTGGAGCTAAGGAGAATTGAACTCCTGACCTCCTGCATGCCATGCAGGCGCTCTACCAACTGAGCTATAGCCCCTTGCGAGATGTCGTCCGGTCCGGTTTCTTTCTCCGTGCCGCGGCGACGTGGACAACATTAACGCCCTCCCGCCCGCATCACCAAATCCATAACCGCCCCCGTCCGGAGACCGGCGGGGGCGGTGGCACGAAGGGCGGGAGGCGGGGAGCTTCCTACGCCGTGGCGAAGGAGTAGAAGCGTTTCAGGGTGCAGTGCTCGTCGAGCAGCCGTCCGTAGATCGGCTCGCCCTCCAGCTCGCGGTACGTCTCGATCGGATCGCCTTTTATGATCAGCGCTCTCGCACACTCCTCGCACCAGTACTGGTACTCGGGGTTGATCGGGTCCATGTCGCGGACGATGGGCGTACCACGGCCGCACCAGTCGCATTTACGCCTGTGTGCACCCATCAGTCAGTTCCGGTTGTGGCGGCAGGACGTGCACACGTAAGAGACTCCACCATTGCCGCCGGGGACCCGGGCCGCATGCGCCGAACCGCAGGACGGGCGACTGAGGATCACGCGTATGTCCGGTGCCGCGAGCGGGGGCAAGGCGTCCTGGCTCGTGCTGGCGGACATCGTGCGCTCCTTCCCGTACTGGCCGGTGTCCCGTCCGGCCGTCCGATTCTGCCACGACAGCCCGATCCGGGTCAGGAGCGTTTGCGTACGAGACCTGCCAGGGCGCCGGCCGCGGCGGCGGTGGCCAGTGCCACGGCGGTCCACCACCACGCCTCGGCGGAGCCCGCCGCGCCTGCCGCACCGGCCGGGTCGACCGCGGCCCGACGGCCGAGGAAGAGCGATCCGAAGGCCGCGACCCCGACGACCTGACCGAGCTGGGTCACCGTCACGAGCAGCCCGCTGGCGTCCGCCGCGTCCGCGGCGCGGACCGTCGCCAGCGCACCGGCGAGCGCCGGGCCGTACGCGGCGGCGAGACCGGCCCCGAGGAAGGCCAGGGCGGCGTGGAGCGGGAGTCCTGCGCCGTCGCCGTCCCGGAGCAGCAGGCCGGCGGCCACCAGGGCGGCGGCCGTGACCACGAATCCGGCCGGGACCAGGCCGGATTGCAGCCGCGCGGGCAGTCTGCGCCAGCCCAGCCCGACCACCCCGAAGGCCACCGCGGTGGGCAGCGCCGTCAGCCCGGCGCGCAGGGCGCCGTATCCCAGCCCGCTCTGGAGGTGCAGGGTGAGGGCGAAGACGCAGCCCGCGTTGACCGCCATGGCCAGGGCGATCCGGGCGGCGGCCGTGCCCAGGCCGGGGATCCGCAGCACCCGGGGGGCGATCAGCGGGGCGCCGCCGCGGCGGGCGAGCCGGGTCTCGTACCCCAGGAACAGCCCGAGGAGCAGGGCGGCGGCGGCCAGGCTCGACCAGGTCCAGACCGGCCAGCCGTACTCCTGGCCGAGGACCAGCGGCACAGTGAACAGTCCGACCACGGCCGCGAAGAGGAGCAGACCGGGGAGGTCGAGGCCGCGGGCCCGCCCGGCGGGCCGGTCCCGGGGCAGCACCCGGGCGCCCACCACCAGCAGGACCGCCCCGATCGGCACATTGACCAGGAACACCGGCCGCCAGCCCAGGCCGAAGAGGTCTGCGGAGACCAGCAGACCGCCCGCCACCAGACCGGCGACCGCCCCGACGGCCAGCACCGCCGAGTAGGCGCCGAGCGCCCGCACCCTGGCCTCGCCCGCGAAGTTGCGCTGGATCAGGCTCAGCACCTGCGGAATCAGCAGGGCCGCGCCCGCGCCCTGGACCAGCCGGAAGGCGATCAGCTGTCCGGTCCCCGCGGCCAGACCGCAGGCCAGGGACGCGGCGGTGAAGAGCGCGAGTCCGGCGAGCCAGGCCCGGCGGTGGCCGACGAGTTCGCCCAGCCGGGCCCCGGTGATCAGCAGGACCGCGTACGCCACGGTGTATCCGGCGACGACGAGCTGCAACCGGGCCCCGGAGGCACCGAATTCGGTACGGATCGTGGGGGCGGCCACATGGACCACGAAGATATCGAGGAGCGCCATGAACTGGGCCGCGAGCACCAGTGCCAGCAGCGCTCCGGGGCGGCCGGTGCCGCTGCCGGTGGCCCTGTCGGTAGCCGGGGGTTTACCGGAGAGCGGCGGGGCGGAAAGCCGGGAGGAGGTCGTCGACATGCTTCCGAGGCTGGACCCGGCGGGATACGGGGAGTGAGAGCCCGCCGATCCTGGTACCGGCACCACCTGGCAGCGGGCGCCGCGGACACCGACGATGGGGGCGTGACGGCGATGACGACCAGAGGTACGGCGGACACCGCGCCCGAAGCCGCGGCGGGCGGTCCCGGGAAGCACGGCGACGGGAGCGGCGGAGGCCGGGGCTGCCGCCGCAGACCGGAGCTGGCGGCGTTCCTCCGCAGCCGCCGGGCCCGGGTGACGCCCGCCGATGTGGGGATGCCCCCGGGCCTGCGGCGGCGCACTCCCGGGCTGCGCCGGGAGGAGGTGGCCCAGCTCTCCGGAGTCGGGGTGACCTGGTACACCTGGCTGGAGCAGGGGCGGCCGATCAACGCCTCGCCGCAGGTGCTGAACGCGGTCGCGCGGACGCTCCGGCTGGACGCGTCGGAGCGGGAGCACCTCTACCATCTGGCGAAGGTGCCGTACGAGCAGCCGCCCGGCGCGGGCGGCGGCGGGGAGACCGACGGGGTGGGCCCGGAGGTCCGGTCCATCCTCGACGCCCTGGTCCCGCGGCCGGCCGTGGTCTACAACTCCCGGTACGACCTGCTGGCCGCCAACGACAGCTACGACCGGCTCTTCATGACCGGGCTGTTCCGGGGACCGGGGCGGAAGAACGTGCTGTGGACGCTGTTCGAGGCGGCGGGCACGGCCGACTGCCCGGTGCGTCATCCGGAGGTGGAGCTGCCGCTGATGGTGGCGCAGTTCCGGGCGGCGTACGGGCGCCATGTGGGCGATCCCGCCTGGGAGTCGTTCGTCCGTGAGCTGTCCCGGGCCAGCGGACACTTCGCCGAGCTGTGGCGGAGCGGGAACGTGGTCCACCCGGGGCCCCGGGTGAAGGTGTTCCGGCATCCGGCCGTGGGCGAGATGCGGATGTCGTCGGTGTCGATGGAGATCAACGGACTGCCGGAGTGCCGGATGGTCGTCTACTCCGCGGGGGACGAGGAGAGCGCCCGCCGTCTCGGTGACCTCCACCGGCTCTGAGCCCGGGAAAGAACCCCCCGGGCCCGGCGGACCCGAAACCCGGCGCCCCGAGACGTGAAGATCCGGAGCCGCCGAAACCCGGCGCCCGGGAGACACAGGGAAGCGGAGAAGCGGAGAAGCAGAAAACCCCGCCCTCGGGAAGAGGACGGGGTTCCGGGCTGTGGAGCTAAGGAGAATTGAACTCCTGACCTCCTGCATGCCATGCAGGCGCTCTACCAACTGAGCTATAGCCCCTGGTGTTCTTCGCGCTCGGCGCTTCGAACAAGAAGAACTTTAGCCTGCGACCTGCCGGAAAGGGAAATCCGGGGGCGGAGCCGGGGACGGCTCAGGTGTCGTCGCCGAGGACGGGCTCCGGGAGGGTGCCCGCGTTGTGCTCCAGCAGCCGCCAGCCGCGCGCGCCCTCACCGAGGACGGACCAGCAGCAGTTGGAGAGGCCGCCGAGGCTCTCCCAGTGGCCGGACTCCAGACCGAGGAGCCGGCCGATGGTGGTCCGGATGGTGCCGCCGTGGCTGACGACGACCAGCGTGCCGTCCGCCGGGATCTTCTCGGCATGGTGGAGGACGACCGGGGCGGCACGGTCGGCCACCTCGGTCTCCAGCTCGCCGCCGCCCCGGCGCACGGGTTCGCCGCGCTTCCAGGCCGCGTACTGCTCGCTGTAGCGCTCGATGATCTCCTGGTGGGTCAGCCCCTGCCAGACACCGGCGTACGTCTCCCGCAGGCCCTCGTCGTAGGTGACGTCGAGCCCGGTGACCTCGGCCAGCTCACCGGCGGTGGCGGCGGCCCGCTTCAGATCGGAGGCGATGATCGCGTCCGGCTTCAGGGAGGCCAGCAGCCGGGCGGCCCGGCGGGCCTGGGAGATTCCGGTCTCGGTGAGCGCGATGTCCGTGGTGCCCTGGAAGCGGCGCTCCAGATTCCAGGAGGTCTGGCCGTGCCGCCACAGGACGAGACGGCGGCCGGTGCGCTTGTAGGCGTCCTCGTTCAGTTCAGCTCACCGTCCGCACCGCCGGTCAGCTCCGCGTGCTCCTTGCCCTTGCCGCGGGTCTTCACCGCGTCCTCGGGGAGGGGCAGCTCGGGGCAGTCCTTCCAGAGCCGCTCCAGGGCGTAGAAGACACGCTCCTCGCTGTGCTGGACGTGGACCACGATGTCGACGTAGTCCAGCAGGATCCAGCGGGCGTCGCGGTCGCCCTCGCGGCGGACCGGCTTGGCGCCCAGGTCCTTGAGCAGCCGCTCCTCGATCTCGTCGACGATCGACTTGACCTGGCGGTCGTTGGGAGCGGAGGCGATCAGGAAGGCGTCGGTGATGGACAGCACATCGCTGACGTCGTAGGCGATGATGTCGTGCGCGAGCCTGTCGGCGGCCGCCTGGGCGGCGGCGTTGACGAGCTCGACGGAGCGCTCGGTAGCGGTCACTGGCTGGCTTTCGTCGGCGGTCGTGTACCAGACAAGGGTCTCACGGACCGCCGCCGTCCCCTCCCGGGTTTCCGGGCACCCCCGGGAAGCACCCGGCCCCGCCGCTCCCGAGGGGGGTGCGACGGGGCCGTGCCGGGCCGGTTCCGCAGGCTCGGCTCAGCCGGTCCTGTAGTCACCGCCGAGGACGACGGCGACATCGGCGTTGGCTGCCGGGGTGCCCTTCTTCACGGCGGACGCGGGGAGCCCGAGGGTCTTGGCGATCTCGGTGGCCTCTTCCTTGCGGGCGTCGTCACCGTAGGTCACCGTCGAGGTGTTCGCCGTGTCCGCCTTGCCGCCGTCGACGACGTTGTAGCCGCCGTTGCCCAGGGCGACGCGGGCGCTCTCGGCGGCCGCCGGTTTGCCGGTGGCGTTCTTGATGCCGACCCGGACCGCCTCGTCCTTCGCGCCGCCGCCGACGGAGCCGCCGAGGACGTCCTTGACGATCTGGGTGATGGCCTGCTCGGTGGGGCGTCCGTCGGGCTGGATGGGGAGCAGGGCCGTGGCGTAGTCGCCGCCCTTGGCGTGGTCGGCGAGCTTGGCGAGGGAGGCGCCGAGGTCCTTCTCGGAGAGCGAGGGGTCGAGGATCTGGCCCAGGGTCTCGACGGTGACGGTCGCGGATTCGGCGTCGCTCGGGAACTTCTTCAGTACGCCCTGCATCACCTGGCCGAACCGGTGGAGTTGCTTGGACTCCGGCTCACCGGCGGCGAGATGGGTGGCGTAGGCGACGGCGGACCGGCCGTTGAGGGTCTGGTTCTCGCCCTTCTTCACCAGGGGGGCGGCGCCCTTGCCCGCGCCGGGCACCTCGGCGTCGGTGGTGAGGTCGATATTGCCGACGAGGTCGACGAGGCTCTCCAGGAAGGGGGTGTCGAGCCGCCAGGTGCCGCTGATACGGGCGCCGAGGAGGGTGCCGACGGCCTCCCGGGTACCGGCGGTGCCGTCGTCGTCGACGGATTTGCCGAGGGTGGTGGCGGTGCCGCTGTCACCGGCGACGGAGAGGGCGTTGGGGAGCAGGACGGTGGTGCCCCGGCCGGTGGTGACGTTGTCCACGAGGAGGGCCGTCGAGGTGCCCTTCTTCTTGGTGTTGTGCAGATGGACCACGATGACGTCGCGCTTCTGGGCCCCGGCGGAGACGCTCTTCTTCTCCCCGTCCGACAGGGTCGCCGAGACGATCCAGCCGATGCCCGCCAGCACCACCAGTGCCAGGGCGACGCCCAGGGCGACCACCCTGTTGCGGCCCCGCCGCTTGGCCTCCTCGCGCCGCTCGGAGCGGCTCTCGGTGAACTTCAGCCAGTCGATGACGTCTTCGGACTCCTCGTCGGGCTCCGCGATGAACGCGAACTGCTCGGTGCGGTAGTCACGGCCGCCGGGCGGTTCCGCCTCGGTACGGCGCTGCCCGGGGAGGGCGGTGGCCGGTCCGGCGCCGTCGGGCGACCCGTCCGGGGCGGGTCCGGATTCGGCCGCGGGGGCCGGGTGCTGCGCGGGGACGGTCCACTGCCCGGTGGTGTCGACGGCCGTCGGCAGGCCGCCGGTGTCGTAGCCGTACTCCTCCCCGCCGTAGCCCTCCTGGTCGCGGGAGCCGTGGCCGGGGGCATGAGCGGGGGCCCGGCCGTAGGGCTGCTGTCCGCCGGTCCCGTCCGGCCCGTACGGGGAGTACGGCTCCGGGTCCGGCCCGGCCCCGGGGGGCGGTTCGTAGCCGCCGTACTCCTGATGGGCCCCGGTCCCGGGGGACTGCGGGGGATACGGGTCGTAGGACTCCTGGCGGTCGTAGGAGTCCTGGCGGTACGGCTGCCCGTACTCCTGCCGGTACTCCTGTCCGTACTCCTGCCCCGAGTGTCCGTATCCCTGCTCCGGCTGCCCGTACGACTGCTCGTACGGTTCGCGGGGCTCGTAGGGCTCGTACGGTGCCGACTCGGCGGGCTGCTGGGCCTCGTGAGACTGCTGGGGCTGCTGGTAGACCGGCTGCCCGTACGCGTCGTAGCCGATGATCTGCGGCTGCGGCGGATAAGCCTCGTACGGATTCTGCTGGTCGTTCACCGGTGTCCCCTCTCCGGGCTCACTGACCGCGGTACAACTGGCGCTTGTCGATGTAGCGCACGACACCGTCGGGTACGAGATACCAGACCGGGTCCCCCTTGGCGACCCTCGCCCGGCAGTCGGTGGAGGAGATCGCCAGGGCCGGCACCTCGACCAGGGAGACCCTGCCTTCCGGCAGTCCGTCGTCCGTCAGATCGTGGCCGGGGCGGGTGACCCCGATGAAATGCGCGAGCGAGAACAGCTCCGTCGCGTCGCGCCAGCCCAGGATCTGGGAGAGCGCGTCGGCGCCGGTGATGAAGAAGAGGTCGGTGTCCTCGTTGAGGTTCCGCAGATCCCGGAGTGTATCGATGGTGTACGTCGGCCCGGGGCGGTCGACGTCGATCCGGCTCACCGAGAACTGGGGGTTGGAGGCCGTCGCGATCACCGTCATGAGGTAGCGGTCCTCGGCCGGTGAGACGGCCTTGTGGGTCTTCTGCCACGGCTGCCCCGTGGGCACGAAGACGACCTCGTCGAGGTGGAACAGGGCGGCCACCTCACTGGCGGCCACCAGGTGACCGTGGTGAACCGGGTCGAACGTCCCGCCCATGACGCCGAGTCGCCGCCTGGCGGGACCGCCGCCCGGCACTCCGGGCGCGGTGCCCGCCTGTACTTCGTGCTGTCCCATGCGTGCAGAGCCTACTGGCACGTGCGTACGAGACGCCCGGCGAGACTCAGCGGTCGCGGTTGAAGCTGATGGTGATGAAGAGCAGGAGCAGCAGCCCGACCAGGGCGAGGCCGCCGACGAGCAGGGGGCTGAGGCTTTCGTGGCCACCGCCTTCGGCCAGGGGGACCAGGGCGGCGGCGGAGGTACCGGTGAGGCTCATCTTCGGCGAGACCTATCGATCGGGAACGGGGCTGAGGGTCTTCGGGCACACATCGTATGCGGGCGGCTCGGGCACGCTCACGGCGACTCGGTCGTTGTGATGGTCGCGGTGCCCGTCCTGCGGGTCGGCGGACCGCGGCGGAGCCCGTGCACAGTATCCGGAAAGTACCCGGCCGGTACGGGGACACGGGCCCGGGCCGGGAGTTGTCCACAGGCCCGGCCGCCTCCGAGCGCCGGCGCCTACGCTGGGGCCGCGGGGGCGAGCCGCACACCGGCGCGGCCGCAGTGCCGTGCCGCACCGCACCATCGGGCTGAAAAGCACTATCGGGCTACACAGGGGGCCGGAATGACCGAAAGCAGTCACGACAACGTGCCGAGCAGGCAGCGCAGGCGGTTCCCCGGGATCTCGTCCCGGGCCTACGAACACCCGGCGGACCGTTCGGCGCTGGTCGCCCTGCGGAAGCTCAGCGGTTTCGACACCGTCTTCAAGGCGCTCAGCGGACTGCTGCCGGAGCGCAGTCTGCGGCTTCTCTTCCTCTCCGACTCCGTCCGGGTGAGCGACGAGCAGTTCGCCCATCTGCACGCCATGCTGCGGGACGCGTGTTACATCCTGGACCTGGAGAAGGTCCCCGCGATGTATGTGACGCAGGACCCCCGCCCCAACGCGATGTGCATCGGCCTCGACGAGCCGATCATCGTGGTGACGACGGGTCTGGTGGAGCTGCTCGACGAGGAGGAGATGCGGGCCGTGGTGGGCCACGAGGTGGGCCACGCGCTCTCCGGCCACTCCGTCTACCGCACGATCCTGCTGTTCCTGACGAACCTGGCGCTGAAGGTCGCCTGGATACCGCTGGGCAATGTGGCGATCATGGCGATCGTGACCGCGCTGCGGGAGTGGTTCCGCAAGTCGGAGCTGTCCGCGGACCGGGCGGGGCTGTTGGTGGGACAGGACCTCCAGGCCTCCATGCGGGGTCTGATGAAGATCGCCGGCGGCAACCATCTCCACGAGATGAACGTGGACGCCTTCCTCCGCCAGGCCGAGGAGTACGAGGCGGGCGGCGATCTCCGGGACTCCGTTCTCAAGATCATGAACGTGCTGCCGCGTACGCATCCGTTCACCACCGTTCGGGCGGCCGAGCTGAAGAAGTGGGCCGAGAGCCGCGACTACCAGCGGATCATGGACGGCCACTACCCGCGGCGCGACGAGGACAAGGACACCTCGGTGACCGACTCCATCCGCGACTCCGCCTCGCACTACGCGGACACCGTGCGCACCAGCAAGGACCCGCTGATGAAGCTGGTCGGCGATATCGCGGGCGGCGCGGGAGACCTGGGCGGCAAGCTCCGCGACAAGTTCGGCGGCCGGGCGAACGGCAGCGGCGCGGGAGCCGGCTCCGGTTCCGGTTCCGGCTCCGGCGGGGAGGGCGGCGGCTCCGGAGCCTGATCCTCCGGGGACCGTCCGGGGCGGCGGCCCGGCCCGGTTCGGTGCCGGTGGCTGCCCCGGGCCGGTCAGCCGGACGGGGGCGGCCGGGGCCCCCGGGGGGCCGTCTCCGGGGTCGGCTGGGCCGCCGGGGAGAGGGAGCCGCAGAGCCCTGCCGCGGGTGCCGTGGCCGTGGCGTACGGATCGGTCCCGGCCGGGGCCGGGGGCGCGGCCCGCTCCCCCGCCAGCAGCGGCCGCAGGGCGCCCGCGGGCTCCGCCGAGCAGGACTGCGGACCCGCCTGGAGATGGCTGGTGACGAGTTCGGTGCGGTGGCGCAGGATGTCCTCGTGGTCGAAGCGGAGCCGCAGCTCCCGGCGGGCCACGAAGAGGGACGCCGGGTCCCGGCGGCCCGGATCGGCCACCGCGGGAGCGGAGGGCGCCCGGGAGGCGCCCGGCGGGGCCGCCGGGCGGAGGGCGTAGGTGAAGGTGTGGCTGGAGGTGATCTCCAGACTGCCGGTCCCGGACTCCGCGTACTCCAGGCTCCCCCGGACCCGTACGGCCGGATCGGCGAGAACGGCCTTCGCCGGGTCGAAACGGATCAGCCAGCCGCTCGCCGACGGCCGGGCGCCGATCCGGAAACCGACATCCCGGTCGAAGGCGTCGAGCTGGCCGGGGTCGAGCAGGACCCGGACCGGACGGACCGTACCGCCCGAGAGCACGGACGGGTTCAGCGACGACATCACCAGATACTCCTTGGCCACCCAGAGCGCGGTCCGCACCTCGCTCTCGGAGAAGCCGGAGGTGCGCCGGATCGCGGGAAGCGCGATGCCGGAGGCGGCGATCCGGTGCCGGGCGGCCTGGCTGCGGTGGTAGAGAGCGGCGGGCTCCCCGCCGGGGACCGCCCCGGAGGGCGCCAGCGGGACCACGGTCATCCGGAGCGGTTCGGCCCGGGCACCGGTGACGGGGGCGCCCGGGGAGCGGCGCAGCCCGATATGGATCGCCGTGGCGACGGAGACCGCCAGCAGCAGCGCCAGCGCCATCACCACCCATGCGCCGCGGGCGCCCCGGCGGGCGCCGGACCCGGGCGACGGCAGGGTGCGGACCGCCCGCGCGTCCGGGCCCGTCCGCTCCCGGGCCGAATACTCCTGGAGCCGGGCAGCGCGGACGAACGACTCGTCGAAGACGACGGCTCCGTACTCGTCCTCTCCGCCGCCGGGGAGCCCCTCGGGAACCCCCTCGGGCGGGTCTCCACGCCCAGCCATACTCAGAGGGTTGGTCCGCCGGGCCTCCGGTAAACGCGTCCGGACACCCCAAAGTCCGGCGGAGTACCCCGGATGCACCCGTACGGCGCCGTACGCCCGGGCGGCGCGATGTGCCCGGGCGGCGCCGCAACAGGGCCCGGAGGCGTGCCCCTCCGGCGCCGGGCTGCCGCACCGCAGGGCGGAGCACGGCCGGTGCCCGTGTGGGCCGGTGAGAGGGGAAGGAGCCTGTAACGACGTTATAGCGCTGCCCAGGCCCGGGACGCTGCCCGGCCCCGCCGGGGGCTCAGGTGGGGTTCGGGGTGGGGGCGCGGAGGGTGCCGGGGGGAGCGAGGGTGGCCGGGGCCGTCGGGGCCCGGTCGACGCCCGTCGTCGCGGGCGGCGGGATCTGGTCCTGGCGGCTGCTCACCGCACCCCGGTAGACCGCGCTGAAGGCGAGGGCGACCATGCCGACACCCATCAGCAGGGCCAGCGCCCAGGCCACCGGGCGGTGCCAGCGGGCGGCGCCCCGGTACGGGCGCAGCGCGCCGCCGTGCGAGCCGTACGGGTCGGACCAGTCGGCGGCGGGCCCGTGGCGGCCGTCGGGGCTTGCGCCGCCGTCGTAGCCGCCGTACGCGCCGCCGTAGCGGTCTTCGTCGGGGGTGCCCGGCCCCCGTCCCGCGGCGCGGGCCGCCTCGGCCTCCGCACGGGCCTCGGCGGCGGCCAGCAGGCGTTCCACCGCGGTGGGTTCGTGGAAGGCGGCGGCATTGACGAAGTCCTCGTCGAACACCACGGGGGCGAGGTCCTCGTCCGCGCCTCCGCGGTCGTCGTCGGGCTCCCAGCCGTCCGGGAACGGCCTGCCCCCCACGTCGTCCGGCACGTCATTCAGAGTAGACCCGGGAGGGCCGTTTGGGCAGACGGAGGAAGCACTCTCCGTGGCCCGCCCGCCGGGGGGACGGGCCACGGTGGCCGGGCGGGCCGTCGTGGACGGGTGGGCCCCGGTGGCCGGGCGGGCGGCTACCGGATGTGGCCGTCGCCGGTGAGGATGTACTTGGTGGAGGTCAGCTCGGGCAGCCCCATCGGGCCGCGGGCGTGCAGCTTCTGGGTGGAGATGCCGATCTCCGCGCCGAAGCCGAACTGGCCGCCGTCGGTGAACCGCGTCGAGGCGTTGACGGCGACCGTCGTCGAGTCCACCAGTTGGGTGAAGCGGCGGGCCGCGGCCTGCGAGGTGGTGACGATGGCCTCGGTGTGCCCGGAGGACCAGCGCCGGATGTGCGCCACCGCGTCGTCGAGCGAGTCCACCACGGCCGCGGCGATGTCGTACGAGAGGTACTCGGTCTCCCAGTCCTCGTCGGTGGCCGCGACGACCGTCGCCTTGCTGTCCTCGCCGTAGGCCGCGACGGCCCCGTCGGCGTGGACGGTGACCCCGGCGTCGGCGAGTGCCTCCAGGGCGCGCGGCAGGAACGCGGGCGCGATGTCCCGGTGGACCAGGAGGGTCTCCGCCGCGTTGCAGACGCTGGGGCGCTGGGCCTTGGAGTTGATCAGCACGGCGACCGCCGTGTCGAGGTCGGCCTCGGCGTCGACGTACACATGGCAGTTGCCCGTGCCGGTCTCGATGACGGGGACGACGGACTGTTCCACGACGGTGCGGATCAGCCCGGCGCCGCCGCGCGGGATGAGGACGTCGACCAGCCCGCGGGCGCGCATCAGCTCCTGGACCGATTCCCGGGACTCGCCGGGCACCAGCTGGACCGCGTCGGCGGGGAGCCCGGCGGCCTCGACGGCGTCCCGGATCACCTGGACGAGGGCCGTGTTGGACGCGTAGGCGGAGGAGGATCCGCGCAGCAGTACGGCGTTGCCGGACTTGAGGCAGAGGGCGGCGGCGTCGGCGGTGACGTTCGGCCGGGCCTCGTAGACGATGCCGACGACACCGAGCGGCACCCGCACCTGCCGCAGGTCGAGCCCGTTGGGGAGGGTGGAGCCGCGGACGACCTCGCCCACCGGGTCGGGCAGCGCGACCACGTCGCGGACATCGGCCGCGATGGCCCGGACGCGTTCCGGGGTGAGGGTCAGCCGGTCCACGATCGACTCGCCGGTCCCGCTTTCCCGGGCCCGTGCGACGTCCTCGGCATTGGCCCGGACGATCTCGTCCGTACGGGCCTCCAGGGCGTCCGCGACGGCCAGCAGCGCGGCGTCCTTGGCCGCGCGCGGCAGGGGTGCGAGCTGTTCGGCGGCGCTCCGGGCGAGCCGGGCGGCCCGGCCGACGGGGGTCAGGGTTTCGGGCGATGCGGGCGACGTCGTCATACCCGCAGGGTAGTGGGCCCGCGCAGGTACCCGGCCGGCATCCCGTACTCCGAGACGCCGTACGGCGGGCCGTACCGGGTCGGAAGGCCGGCCGGGCAGCGGGCCGTACCGGGTCAGAAGGGGTGGACGCCGACCCGCGCCGCCGGGGGCGGGCCGTAGCCCTCCGCCAGGCGCTGGTGGTAGGTCTGGCGGTCGATGACCTCCAGGCCGACGATCGTCCACGGCGGCAGTTTCGCCGTCGACCGGTGCTCGCCCCAGAGCCGCAGCGCCACCGCGGCCGCGTCGTGCAGATCGCGGGCCTCCTCCCAGTACCGGATCTCGGCATGGTCGTTGGCATAGCGGCTGGTCAGCAGGAAGGGATGGTCGTGGGCGAGCTGTTCCAGGCCGCGGCGGACCTCCGCCAGCGGGGCCTCGGCGCCCGAGACGCTCAGGGTGATGTGCCACAGCTTCGACGAGAAGGACTGGATCTGGTCCTCGCCGGGAGCCGGGGCGCGGTCGCCGACGCTCGTGAGGGTCCGTTCGGACCGTACGCCGCGGGCGGGCGCCGCGACGGGCCGCTCGGTGCCCGTCGCCCCGTGCACGCAGCGGACACCGTTGTTGCCTCGGGGTGTGTCCCCCGGGCGCGCGATGGTCACAGGCGGCCTCCCGATTGCGTGTGTCGTGGTGCTGCGCCCCCCGCAGTGCCCCCGCAACAAAGTTGACCAGCCCCGGACCGGACGTGGGGCGGTTTTGGTAAAGGTCCCTGTTGGTTGACGGTGGTTTCAGCCGTTTCAGGGGTGCAACACCACGAGATCGTCCCTGTGTACGACCTCCCTCTCGTATTCCGGACCGAGTTCCCGGGCGAGTTCCCGGGTGGAGCGGCCCAGCAGCGGGGGGAGTTCGCGGGCGTCGTAGTTGACCAGGCCACGGGCGACGGCCCGGCCCGCGGTGTCGCGCAGCTCGACCGGATCGCCCGCGGTGAACTCGCCCTCGACGGCCGCGATTCCGGCCGGGAGCAGTGACTTGCGGTCCTGGACGACCGCCCGGACCGCGCCGTCGTCCAGGACCAGGGCGCCCTGGGGGGTGGAGGCATGGGCGAGCCAGAGCAGCCGCCCGGCGGAGCGGCGGCCGGTGCGGTGGAAGAAGGTGCCGGTGGTCCGGCCCGCCAGGGCGTCCGCGGCGCTCACGGTGGACGTGAGGACCACCGGGACCCCGGCCTCGGTGGCGATCCTGGCGGCCTCGACCTTGGTGACCATGCCGCCGGTGCCGACCCCGGCCCGGCCCGCGCTGCCGATCTGGACGTGCTCGATATCGGCCGGTCCGCGCACCTCGTCGATCCTGGAGGTGCCGGGGCGCGCCGGGTCGCCGTCGTACAGGCCGTCGACGTCCGAGAGGAGGACCAGCAGGTCCGCCCGGACCAGATGGGCGACGAGCGCCGCGAGCCGGTCGTTGTCGCCGAACCGGATCTCGTCGGTGGCGACGGTGTCGTTCTCGTTGATCACGGGGACCGCGCCCATGGCGAGCAACTGGTCCAGGGTCCGGTAGGCGTTGCGGTAGTGGGCCCGGCGGCTGGTGTCGTCGGCGGTGAGCAGGACCTGGCCGACCCGTACGCCGTGCCGGGCGAAGGAAGCGGTGTAGCGGGCGACGAGCAGCCCCTGGCCGACGCTGGCCGCGGCCTGCTGCCGGGCGAGGTCCTTGGGCCGGCGGGCCAGGCCGAGCGGGGCCAGGCCGGCGGCGATGGCGCCCGACGAGACCAGCACGATCTCCTTCTCGCCCCCGCTGCGGACCTTGGCGAGTACGTCGACCAGGGCGTCGACCCGGTCGGCGTCGAGCCCTCCCGCCGCGCTGGTCAAGGAGGACGAACCGACCTTGACGACGATCCTGCGGGCCTGCGTCACCTGCTGCCTAGCCTCTGTCACGGACCGAATCTATGCCAGGCCGCGGCTCCGGCGCCGCGACTTCTCACCGGCTGGACAGCCAACGGGCCCGGCCGGTGGCCGAAAACACCGGCATCGGCGCGGGCGGGAGACATACGGCGGCGGGGGCGGTCCGGCCCGTGCCGTACCGCCCCCGCCGCGGCGTTCCCGCCGTGCTCCCCGGTCAGCCCGCGACCGGCGCCTCGGAGCCGTTGGTCTCCTCCGCGGCCTCGTCGGCCGGGGCCGGGGACGGCAGCAGCGGCGGTACGGTGCCCTGCGCGTGCTCGCCGGTCCGCTGCGCCACGCCCCGGTTGCGGGCCTCGGCGACGGCCTGGAGGGTGCGGACGGCCGAGTTGAACCGTTCCATCGAGGTGGGGTGGTCCGGGCCGAGGAGGTACTGCTTCAGCTCGCGCCGGGCGCCCGCCAGTCCGTCCGCCCCGGGCGAGGCGACGGCCGCCAGCAGCTCGTCCAGTTCGACGGCGCTGTTGCTGAGGACGGTCGCGGCCCGGGCGGCGGTGTTCTGCCGCTGGAACTCCTCGGCGCCCAGACCGGCCGAGTCCGTGACGGCGTAGGGCTTTCCGCTGGCCATGTAGTCGGAGACGACGCTGGAGATGTCGGAGACCATCGCGTCGGACTGGTTGAAGCAGTCGTAGAGCCGGGGCTCGTTGCCGGTCACGACCCGGTGCTCCCACCAGCCGACCGAGGCCCAGTACGCCTCGTTCCACTCGGCCCGCAGCTGTGCGGTACGCGCCAGGCGGACCGGGTCGGAGACGGAGTCCCGGGACCGCTCGGCCTCGTCGCCGCCCGCACGGCCGGGCTTCAGCAGTACGGCCAGCTCGGCCTCGACGGCGGTCATCCGGGCGGCGGCCTTGTCCCGCGCGGCCTTGCCCGCGGCGCTCTCGGCGGCCCAGCGGGGGTCGGTGCGGCGTTCGGCGGCGGCGGTCTTCAGCAGGGCCGTGATCCGCTCGTGGACGGCCTTCGCCTTCTTGTTGCGGATGCCGGTGAAGGGGTGCGGCTTGTAGACGACGCGGACCGGTCGGTCGGCGGCGAGCAGCCTGCGGACGATGTTCTCGCCGGCCAGCAGCAGGGAGGTGTTGCCGGGGTTGTCGTCCCAGCCCTCCCAGGTGGGGGCGTAGAGCACGGTCGGGACCGGGTTGTTGGTCCGGCCGGTCCAGGTGGTGATGGGGGCCAGCTGCGGGCGGCCGACCTCGACGATGTCCTCGTCGCGGACGCCGACATCGGCCAGGGCGTAGCGCTCGCGCCCGGCCCGGCCGGCGGTCCACACCTCGTCGTAGACCTTGCTGAAGGGATTGACGGAGGCGAGCTTGTCGCTGTCGCCGTGGCCGATGAACACGTGCTTCATGGCGGGCTGGCGCAGGATGTGGATGTTCTTGCCGACGTTGGCGGAGTAGAGGGCGACCCGGACCGTGGAGAGGTCGAGGTTCATGGTGTGGGTGCCGCCGGGGACGCAGAGGACCGGTACCGCGGTCTCGCTGAGCTTCGGCATCAGCTCCCGCTCGCGCATGACGATCAGCGGGCGGCCGTCGATCTGCTCCAGGGTCTCCAGCCACATATTGACCTGGTAGGCCGAGGAGTTGCCGCCGGAGAAGTAGAGGACGACGGTCGGGCGGTACTCGCGCAGCCACTGGTTGACGGCCTTGAGGACCTTGGGGGCCGGGGGGACCCGGCGGCTGCGGAGGTAGGGCACCAGGACCGCGGTGTAGAGCAGTCCGAGGGCGACGGTGGCCGCGATGCCCGCGTAGCCGATCGCGTCCCGGCCGGTGGCGGCGGCGACCAGCACTCCGGCGACGGCGGGCAGGTCGAGGTGGAGCATCTTCTCGCCGGCCCGGCGGAGCAGCGCCCGCGGCGGGGCGTCGGGGATGCGTACGGCGTGCAGGTCGACGTTGCGGGTGACGACCGGGAGGGTGCGGCGGAGCCGGATCAGCGTGGTGAGGGCGCCGTGCGGGGCCTGGAGGCCGTAGCTGACCAGGAAGCCGGCGACCGCGGTGTAGAAGAGCGGCGTCTCGGCGAGCCCTTCCCGGGCCAGGAGCAGGACCAGCAGCAGCTGGCGGAGGAGGAAGCGGATGGAGAGTCCGACCCGGACCTTGCTCAGCCGGTTCAGCAGATAGCTGCCCTTCCGGTGCAGATACCAGTCGGCGAGGTAGGTGACGGCCGCGGCGGCCGCGAAGAACGGGACGCTCGGCAGCAGCGCGGCGAGCAGGACGCATGGATAGCCGAGTCCGAGGAGTGCCGCGGCGGCCAGCTCGGAGCGGCTGCCGACGCGTACCAGACGGATGGCGGTCGAAATCACGGGGAACCTGCTCCAAACGGTGCCGGGCGGTGGTGCTTCGTCAGCACGGGCGACGGGAAGGGGCGGGGGGCGCGGGAGGCGCCCGGGAGGCCGGGCCGGGTGCCCGGCGGGCGGCCGGGGGCCGCGGCGGTCCCGGTCACACGTCGCCCTGCCGGTCGAGGAGCGCCGCGAGGGCCTGCTCGAAGCCGGAGGCCTCGGTCGCGTCCCGGGTGGGGTCCTGCTGGCGTACGTCGACGACATGGCCGGTCAGCTCGGAGAGCAGGACGTCCAGCGAGGTGCGGGCGACGGCCTCGGAGGAGAGCAGGCTGCCCGCGGGCTCGGTGCCGAAGGCCTTGGTGCGCATCGGGGTGGCGGTGCGCTCGGGGTTGACGCAGTTGACCCGGATCCCGTCGCCCGCCCACTCGTCCGCCAGGGCCTGGGTCAGATTGACCATGGCCGCCTTGGTGGAGGAGTAGAGGCTGTACTCGGCGCGGCCGCGGGTGTAGCTGGAGGAGGTGTAGAGCAGCAGCTGCCCCTTGCTCTCGGCCAGGTACTTGTAGGCGGCGCGGGCGATCTGGACCGGGGCCAGATAGTTGACGTGCAGCGCTTCGAGGATGGTGTTGTTGTCGGTCTCGGCGAGCTTGCCGATCCGCAGCACCCCGGCGGTGTTGATGACGTAGTCGATGCGGCCGGTCTCGGCGTAGGCGCGGGAGAGCGCGTCGTCGACGTGCTCCGGGTTCTCGACGTGGGTGCCGGTGGTGGAGCGGCCGAGGGCGTACACCCGGGCCCCGTAGCGCTCGGCGAGTGCGGCGATATCGGCGCCGATGCCGTACGAGCCGCCGAAGACGACGAGGGTGCGGCCGGCCAGCAGTTCGCGGTAGGCGGCCTCGTCGGCCTGGGCGGGGGCGGCGGTGGAGGCGAGCTGGAAGAGCTTGTCGGCGAGGAAGACGTCGACCGGCTGGGTCACCTTCATGTTGTACTCGTCGCCCGCGACGACATGGATCGGCACGTCGGGCAGGTACTTGAGGACCACGGTGCAGTCGTCGGTGGCCTGGAAGTTGGGGTCGCCCGCGGCGATCTCGTAGGCCCGGCGGATCGTGGAGAGCTTGAAGGCCTGCGGGGTCTGGCCGCGGCGCAGCCGGGAGCGGTCGGGGACATCGGTGATGAACTCGCCGTCGTCGCCGTGGGTGCGGGTGACGATGATGGTGTCGGCGGAGGGAATGGCCACGTCGACGGCCTGGTAGCGGTCGAGGGCCGTCACACAGTCCTGGATCACTCGCTGTGACAGGAGCGGACGGACGGCGTCGTGGAAGAGGACGTTGAGGTCCTCGCCGGGGGCCAGCCCCTCGCCGAGCGCGGCGATGGCCCGCTCGGTGGTCTCGTTGCGGGTCGAGCCGCCCTCGATGACCTGCTTCACCTTGGTCAGGCCCGCTCTGGTGACGATCTTCTCGACCTCGGGGACGAAGCCCGGCGCCATGAGAACGATCACGTCATCGATGGCATCGGCCTGTTCGAAGATCGTCAGGGTGTGCTCGATGACGGCCTTGCCCGCGATCTTCAGCAACTGCTTCGGGATCGACAGACCCACCCGTTGCCCGGTGCCCCCCGCGAGCACGACGGCCGTGGTTCGGGGCTTGGCTACATGTGGTGCGGACACAGACGGACCTAACCTTGATTCGGGTGGGGGACGGAGCGATGGTCGCACTCTGCGTGACCGTCTCGCAAGGCGGGCATATCCCTCCGCACACCGCCGGGACACGGGTCGTTCACCCTGTGGCCAGGCGCGTTGGGGGTGCCGTAAAGACCCTGTGAAGTGACGGAGTGCACAGAGTGGGGGGATATGTCGGCGACGGTCATCGGTCCCTCACATGGAGGACGAGCCGGTTCACGTCGTCGAAGGCCGGTTTCAGCACCACCAGCCGCTGGTCACGGCCCCGGATCCGGCGCAGTACCCGGCGGGCCAGCAGCAGGGACCGCTGTTTGTGGAGCAGGACGTCCGGATAGGTCCGCACATCACTCTTCCGGAGCACATCGTCAAGGAGACGACCCACCGCCACCGGGTCCTGTGCGGGGCTGTAGCGCAGCCACAGGTGCCATACGCCCTCCTCCGGTCCGTCCGGTCCGTCCTGCTCCCATCGGTCCGCGACGGCTTCGCAGTCGAGGGTGACCGAGAAGCCGCGGGTGCCCTCGCGGGTGCCGTGGAAGACGATCTCGCCGGTGGGGTCGCCGTCGCGGCGCAGGATCAGGGTCGGTTCGCCCGCGGGTTCGACCGGGCCGTGGATCCGGCCGGTGAGGGTGAGCCGGTACTCGTCGGCGGTGAGGTCGCCGGCCTCGACATGCAGCCTGCGGACCCAGGAGCGCAGCGTCAGCACCCGGCCGTCGGGGTCGCGGAACGGTACGAGGTGGTGGACGGGGGCGTCCCTGGCGAACCGGCCGGCGGCGCGCAGCAGTCCGCGCTGGTCGACCGTGCCGGCGGCCAGCGGGGTCCGCTTGCCGGTGCGGGGGTCCTCCGTGTGGCAGGTCCACTGCCCGTCGGCGAAGACGGTGCCCGCGGGGATGACGGCGGTGCCGTCCGGCGCGAAGGGGAAGACGTGTTCGGCGCGGTCGGGGGCGGTGCCGGTACGGGGGCGGCGGGCGCCGCCCCGGGCGCCTTTGCGGCCGCCCGCCCGGCCCTTGCCCCGCGCGGCGGGCGCGGCGGCGGTGGCGGGGCTCTCGTCGTCACTGCCGCTGCCGGTACGGGTGCAGACCAGCCGCAGCCCGGGGTACTGCATGGCGGCGGCCTGGGGCTCCGTGATCCGTACGGTCAGGGATCCGTCGTCCCCGGTGACGCAGTCCGCGAGCGGCGCGAAGGGGCGGGTACGGGGTGCGGGGCCGTCCGGGCGGGTGCGGTGGAGGGGGCCCGCGCCCAGGGCGGCCAGCAACTCCTCGTACTGCTTGGCGATGGCGGCCGGGTCGAAGCGGGCGGCGGACGTCCGGGCCGCCGCGCCGAGCCGGCGGCGCAGCGGCTCGTCCTCGATCAGCCGGAGCAGGGCGCCGGCGACCGCGCCGCTGTCGCCGACGGGGACCAGCAGTCCGTCCTCGCCGTCGGTGACGATCGTGCGGGGGCCGTGGTCGCAGTCGGTGCTGACGACCGGCAGCCCGCAGCGCATCGCCTCGGCGATGGTGAGGCCGAAGGACTCGTGGCGGGAGGTGGAGACCGCGACGGACCCCTTGACCCACTCGGCTTCCATCGGTGCCACGGACCCCATCAGCTCCACGCTGTTGTGCAGGCCGAGGCGGTGCACGAGCCGGCGGACGCGCTCCCGGTCGGGGCCCCAGCCGTAGATCCGCAGCCGCCAGTCGGGGTGGGCGGCGGCGACCCGGGCGAAGGCGTGCAGCAGGGTGTCGTACTGCTTGGCGCGGGAGGTTCGCCCGGCCGCCACGATCAGCTTCTCCGACAGGCCGGCGGGCGCGAGGCCGGGTTCGGGGACCCCGTTGGGCACGGCGAGCACCCGGGTGTCGGCCTGGGGCAGCCGGCCGCGCCAGGCCGCCGCGTCCGCCTCGGAGACCGTGACCAGGGCGTCGAGTACGTCCAGCCGGGGCAGCAGCTCCGCCACCAGCTCCGGCGGGTGGTAGCCGAGGCTCATGTGCTCCTGGCCGACGAGCACCGCGTTCTGGGGGGCGGACCGGGCCAGGCAGGGCACCAGCGCGGGGCGGGTGGCGATGACGACATCGGCGTCCGACGCCTCGTAGTGGGCGGCTATCCGTTCGTCGGTGAGGGCGCTGTACTCGCGGTAGCGGCTCTCGTGGCGGGGCATCAGCGCGGACGGTTCGAGATGGGCACCCTCGTCGGGCCCGGCCTCCGGGGCGCCGGGGCGGGTGTCGACCAGCCCGGTCAGGGTGATCCGGGGGTCGGCGGGGAAGAGCGGGACGTCGCGGTGCCGGAAGACCGACACGATCTCCACCTCATGCCGGTCCACGAGCGCGTTCGCCAGGTTCAGCGTGCTGCGGATGGTGCCGCCGATGCCGTAGGCCGTGTGGATGAGGAAGGAAATCTTCATCAAGGCTCCGTTCACTGTTCCGGGACGGGGTGGCAGTGGCTCACGACCGGCCCGGAATTACGACGTCCGCCGTCGGTGGGTTCCGTCGGCCGAAGACGTCCGACGGAGGGTGGGAGGTTGCGAGACGGGGCCCATTCTTCCGAACCCGGAGGGGTGCCCGCGAACCCCCGTGCACAGCGGCGCCCCCTCACCGGCGGACCGGCGAGGGGGCGCCCCGTTGCACTCCCCGGAAAAGGCGTCGTCGCCTACTGGAAGGGGTCGAAGTCGTCGTACGCCCGCTCCGAGTCGTCCCGCTCGGCCTCGCGGTCGCGGCGGCGCTGGGCGGCGGGGCGCGGAGCCTCCAGACGGTGGTCCTCACCGCGGCGGCCGAGCATCTCGGCACCGGCCATGACGGTGGGCTCCCAGTCGAAGACGACCGCGTTCTCCTCGGGGCCGATGGCGACGCCGTCGCCCGCGCGGGCGCCCGCCTTCATCAGCGACTCCTCCACGCCGAGCCGGCTGAGCCGGTCGGCGAGATAGCCGACGGCCTCGTCGTTGTTGAAGTCGGTCTGGCGCACCCAGCGCTCCGGCTTCTCGCCGCGCACCCGGTAGAGCCCGTCCTCCTCGCGGACGACGGTGAAACCGGCGTCGTCGACGGCCTTGGGCCGGATGACGATCCGGGTCGCCTCCTCCGTCGGCTTTGCGGCACGCGCCTCGGCGACGATGCCCGCGAGGGCGTACGACAGCTCCTTGAGGCCCGTGCGGGCGACGGCGGAGACCTCGAAGACGCGGTAGCCGCGGCCCTCCAGATCGCCGCGGACCATCTCGGCCAGGTCCAGCCCGTCCGGAATGTCGATCTTGTTGAGGACGACCACGCGGGGGCGCTCGTCCAGCCCGCCGTACTGCTTCAGCTCCTCCTCGATCACATCGAGGTCGGAGAGCGGGTCCCGGTCCGACTCCAGGGTGGCGGTGTCGAGGACATGGACGAGGACGGAGCAGCGCTCCACATGGCGGAGGAACTCCAGGCCCAGGCCCCTGCCCTGGCTGGCGCCGGGGATCAGTCCGGGGACATCGGCGATGGTGTAGACCGTGGAGCCCGCGGTGACCACGCCCAGATTGGGCACCAGGGTGGTGAAGGGGTAGTCCGCGATCTTGGGCTTGGCGGCGGAGAGGACCGAGATCAGCGAGGACTTGCCGGCCGAGGGGTAGCCCACCAGGGCCACGTCGGCGACGGTCTTCAGCTCCATCACGACATCGCGGAACTCGCCGGGCTCGCCGAGGAGCGCGAAGCCGGGGGCCTTGCGGCGGGCGGAGGCCAGCGCCGCGTTGCCCAGGCCGCCGCGGCCGCCCTGGCCGGCCACGAAGCTGGTGCCGTGGCCGACGAGGTCGGCGAGGACATTGCCCTGGCCGTCCAGGACGACCGTGCCGTCCGGGACCGGCAGGATCAGGTCCTTGCCGTCCTTGCCGGAGCGGTTGCCGCCCTCGCCGGGCTGGCCGTTGGTGGCCTTCCGATGGGGGCTGTGGTGGTAGTCGAGGAGGGTGGTGACCGACTGGTCGACGACGAGGATCACATCGCCGCCGCGCCCGCCGTTGCCGCCGTCGGGCCCGCCGAGGGGCTTGAACTTCTCACGGTGGACGGAGGCACAGCCGTGGCCTCCGTTACCCGCGGCGACATGCAGCTCGACGCGGTCCACGAAGGTGGTCATGGGATGGTCCTCCAGAAAGTCACTGCGCAAGCGGCCGGGGTCGGGGTGACGGCGGCCGGGTCCCTGTGGCGGACGCGCCCCGCCTCGACGGGCGGTGCCTCCGCTCTCCTACTGCTAACACGCGAAGGGCGGACCCGCTTCCCCGTACGGGCCCGGAATAACCGGGACTCCGTCGGGGAGCAAGGTCCGCCCTCGCGAAAACGTCCTGCCGGGTGCCTGGATCAGGCGACCGGGACGATGTTCACGACCTTGCGGCCACGGTGACGGCCGAACTCGACCGCACCGGCCTGGAGCGCGAACAGGGTGTCGTCGCCACCACGGCCGACGCCGGCGCCGGGGTGGAAGTGGGTGCCGCGCTGGCGGACCAGGATCTCACCGGCGTTCACGACCTGACCGCCGAAGCGCTTCACGCCGAGCCGCTGAGCATTGGAGTCGCGACCGTTCCGGGTGGACGATGCGCCCTTCTTGTGTGCCATGTCTCCTCAGTCCCTTACTTCGCAGCCGTGGGGATGCCGGTGACCTTGATCGCCGTGTACTGCTGGCGGTGACCCTGGCGACGGCGGTAGCCGGTCTTGTTCTTGTAGCGAAGGATGTCGATCTTGGCGCCCTTGTGGTGGTCCACAATCTCGGCCTGGACCTTGATACCGGCCAGCACCCACGGGTCGCTGGTCACGGCGTCGCCGTCGACAACGAGCAGGGTAGAGAGCTCTACCGTGTCGCCAACCTTGGCGGTGGGAATCTTGTCAACCTCAACGATGTCACCGACAGCAACCTTGTGCTGACGGCCACCGCTGCGCACGATGGCGTACACGCGGATCTCTCTCTCGCTCGGAACGGAAGCCCCTGAAGCCAGCCGCTCACACGGCCCGGGAGCCGTGATGAGTCCGGATGGATGAGCGGCCTCTCCGCGCGGTGGTGTCCACCGCCGGGCGGAGGGAGGTGCTCAGGGACTGGCGCGCAACAGACACGCCGACGGTCAAGGGTACGGGTCGGCCTCGCGGGGGGTCAAACCGGGCCCCCGGGGACGGAACCGGGGCCTGCTCGATGGCGTGTCCCTGTCGGGGACGTATGCTCGCCCCTCGGAGCCGGGCCCGCCCCCGGCCGCCCGGGGCCGGTGCGACACCGGGGCTCCGGCGGGTCACCCACCGTTCCGGCCGTGCCCCGCGCCCGGCCGCGATGGCCGCGGACCTCCCCCGTACCCCCCGGCCCGTCCCACTCCGTCCGGAAGGCTTTCCACAGTGAACTACAGGGTCCAGCCCACCGCCCAGGTGGCCGAGTCCGCCCAGGTCGGCGCGGGCAGCAGTGTCTGGGAGCTCGCACAGATCCGGGAGGACGCCGAGCTGGGCGAGGGCTGTGTCATCGGGCGCGGCGCCTACGTGGGCACGGGCGTGCGGATGGGCGACAACTGCAAGCTGCAGAACTACGCGCTGGTGTACGAGCCCGCGGAGCTGGGCAACGGCGTGTTCATCGGCCCCGCGGTGGTCCTCACCAACGACCACTACCCGCGCTCGGTGGACCCCGACTTCCAGCAGAAGCGCGGCGGCGACTGGGAGGCCGTGGGAGTGAAGATCTCCGACGGCGCGTCGGTCGGCGCCCGCGCGGTCTGTGTGGCCCCGCTGAACATCGGCCGCTGGGCGATGGTCGCCGCCGGTGCCGTGGTGACCAAGGACGTCCCCGACTTCGCGCTGGTCGTCGGCGTACCGGCCAAGCAGGTCGGCTGGGTCGGCCACGAGGGCGTCAAGCTGGTGGAGCGCGCGGGCGAGCCCGGCGTCTGGGAGTGCCCGAAGTCGGGCCGTCTCTACCGGGAGACCGGGAACGGCCTCACCGAAGCCTGATCCCCCCTGCCCGGAGCGGTGCCGTCACCGCTCCGGGGCACGGAACGCCGGTGCCGGGCCGCCCCCGCCCGGCATCCGCGGTATCCGGCCGGCCGCCGGACGGCCCGGGGCCGTATCCGCCCCGGGGCCCGTCCCCCCGGCCCTCCTTCCTTTCCTGGTACGCACGGGGCGCCCGCCCGTTCGGGCGCTCCCACCGAGCGACAAGGCCGACAGATGTCCCTGAGCGATCTCCAGGCCCCGGGTCAGCCGGGGAGCACCACGACCAGCAGCCCCGGCGCCCCGAGCACCCCTCCCAAGGCCGGCGGTCCGCCGCGGCTGTACGCGCTCGACGCGCTGCGGGTCGTCGCCGCGCTGGCGGTGCTGCTCTTCCACTACACCGGCATCGACGCGGCCACGGACGCCAACTGGGGGGTGAACCAGAAGGACCTCTTCCCGTCCATCTTCCCGGTGACCTCCTACGGGTCCTACGGCGTCCAGCTCTTCTTCATCATCAGCGGCTTCGTGATCTGCATGTCGGCCTGGGACCGCACACCGGGCCACTTCGTCCGGGCCCGGTTCGTCCGGCTCTTCCCGGCCTACTGGTTCTCCATCGTGGTCGCCGTGCTGATCTGGCGGGGCATACCCGACGGGGAGCGCAAGGTGCCCAGCATCAGCGACTCGCTGACCAACATCACCATGCTCCAGGTGCCGCTCTCGGCCCAGCATCTGGTCGGCGCCTACTGGACGCTCTGGGTGGAGCTGACCTTCTACCTCATCTTCCTGGTGGTGCTCTGGAAGGGCCTGGACTATCTGCGGGTGACGATCTTCTGCTGGCTGTGGCTGCTGGCCGGGGTCCTCGTCCAGCAGGACACCGACATCCCGCTGCTGGGGATCTTCGCCCAGCCGCTGAACACCGCCCTGTTCGTCTCCGGCATCACGATGTACCTGATGTACCGCTTCGGCCCGGACCTCAAGCTGTGGCTGCTGCTCGCGGCCAGCTGGCTGGTGATGCAGACCGACCTGGTCCAGCACGCCGACGGCCTGAAGGCGAAGGGCATGGACCGCGACCCGTATGTGGCCCTCGCCCTGGTGACCGTGTTCTATCTGCTGGTGCTGGTGATCGCGCTGCGGAAGGCCGACTGGGTCCGCTGGAAGTGGCTGGCCACCGCGGGCGCCCTGGTGTACCCGCTCTATCTGCTCCACGAGGAGCTGGGCTGGGCGATGATCCGGGAGCTGTACGGCCCGCTGGGCGCCTGGGAGACCCTGGCCGTCACCACGGCCGCGATGATCCTGCTGTCCTGGCTGGTGTACCGGCTGGTCGAGAAGCCGTCCCAGCAGTGGCTGCGCAAGCGGCTCGCCAAGGAGGCCGCGTACCCGACGGAGCACCGGAACCCGGCGCACCGGTACTAGTACCGCCCACCACTGGTACCGCCGACCCGATCCGCTCACAGGGGCGCCCCGGCCGGGGCGCCCCTCGGCGTTTTCCCGTACCGCGGCGGCCCGTCGCGACACCACGCGGATTCACTCATTCCGGATCTTTGTCACCGAACGCCGATAAGAGATGAATCCAGTCATGCCTTGATATGGGTGCCGGAAAAGGCGCAACCCTTTCCGGGGACCGGCCCTCTTACCTCCCGCAAGCACCGGGAGGAAGCCATGTCAAGACCACCGCGCCGTACCGTGCTGTCGCTGCTCGGCATCGGGGCCGCCACCGGCGGCGTGGGCACCGGGGCCGTCGCCTGCACCCTGCGCGAGACGCCCCTCCCCAAGAGTGCCCCGGCGTCCCCCGCGGTTCCCGTGATGCCCGCCGAACCCATCGCGGCGGACGGCGCACCGCTGCGGAGCATCGCCGAGGAGAACCGGCTGCCGGGCTCCCGCGGCTGGCTCCCCGACGCCTCCGTCCGCCGCGCCTCGGACGACCGGACCGGCGACATCATGGGCTACGCCTCCACCACCTCGGCCGGACACGGCGAGGTGGTCGACTTCCACATATCCGTGGCCCGGGCCCGGACCTACCGGATCGCGGTCTACCGCATCGGCCACTACGGGGGCCGCGGCGCCCGGCTGATGACCACCAGCGCGCCCCTGCCCGGACACCGCCGGGCCGTGCCCGAGCCCCGCCCCGGGACCGGCACCGTCGCCTGCTCCTGGCCGGTCTCCTGGAGCGTACGGATACCCGACGACTGGCGCTCCGGCCTCTACCAGGCCGTCTTCACCTCCGACGAGGGCCACCGCAGCTCCACGCCCTTCGTCGTCCGCGAACCGCAGCGCGCCTCGGCCCTGCTCTGCGTGATCCCGTTCACCACGTACCAGGCGTACAACATGTGGCCCAAGGACCGGCGGGCCGGCAAGAACCTGTACGGCGGCTACGGCCCCGGCGGCCGTCCCGGCGGCTTCCCGCACCGCGCCGTCGAGGTCTCCTTCGACCGGCCCTACTCGGGCTCGGGCACCCCGTCCTGGTTCAACATGGACACCTCCTACGCCCGCTGGGCGGAGTCCGAGGGCCACGACATCACCTACGCCAGCAGCATCGACCTGCACGACGGCACCGTCGACCCCGCCCAGTACGCCGCGGTCTTCTTCCCCGGCCACGACGAGTACTGGTCGAAGCCGATGTACGACGCAGCGACCCGGGCCGTCGCCTCGGGCCGCAACCTCGCCTTCCTCGGCGCCAACAACGTCTACTTCCACGTCCGGCTGGAGAAGTCCGCGAAGGGCCGCCCCAACCGGGTGATGGCCTGCTGGAAGACACGGGACGACCCCGCGCCCGGCACCGCGGGCGCCACCGTCCGCTGGCGCGAGATCGCGGCCGACGGCAGCCTCGCCGAACAGCGGCTGCTCGGCATCCAGTTCAACGGCATCGTCAAGAAGCCCGCCCCCCTCGTGGTGCAGTCGGCCGGACACTGGCTGTGGCAGGGCACCGGGGTGAAGGACGGCGAACGGCTGCCCGACATGATCGGTGTGGAAGCCGACGCGTACAACGGGAACGCCCCGGAGCCCCCGGGGGCCCGCCGGGTCCTGCTGGCGAAGTCCCGCTACACCGACTCCCGGCCGGGTTCCGCGCCGCGCACCCAGAACACGGCGGTCACCGAGCACGCCGGGGGCGGCACGGTCTTCATGGCGGGCACCTTCCACTGGCCCCTCGCCCTGGTCGACGACGACCGGTACACCGGCACCAGGCTCCGGCTGTCGCTCGCCACCCGGGCCCGGATCCGCCGCGCCACCGCCAATCTGACCGGCCGGCTGACCGGTACCGGATCTTCCCCCCGGACCGGCCCCGGCGCGACGGTGCGGTGAGGCGGGGCGTACGGAAAAGGCCCCCGTACGGCAGCCGGGCTGCCGTACGGGGGCCTTTCGCGCGTTCGCGGACGGGGTTCAGCCGCCGATCACCACGCGCCGGACGCCCGCCCAGCGCTCCGGGTCGGTGGTGCGCCGGCCGTCGACCAGGACGGTGACGTCCGGCAGGTCGGCGGCGGCCAGCTCGCGGTACTCGGCGTGGTCGGCCTGGAGGATCGCGGCGGTCACCTTCTCACCGGCGTGCGCGGGCAGCCCGTGCGCCACCAGCTCGTCGGCCGTGTACATCGGGTCCGAGACGAACGGGTTGGCGCCCCGGGCCTTCAGGGACTCCACCACGCCGTAGACGCCGGAGAACGCCGTCTCCTTGACACCACCGCGGTAGGCGGCGCCCAGGACCAGCACATTGACGTCCTTGAGGTCGCCGTAGGCGGCGGCCAGCAGGTCGACGGAGTAGTCGGGCATGGCCGCGTTGGCCTCACGGGCCGAGCGGACCACGGTCGCCTCGGGGTCGTTCCACAGGTACATCCGCGGGTAGATCGGGATGCAGTGGCCGCCGACGGCGATACCGGGCTGGTGGATGTGGCTGTACGGCTGGGAGTTGCAGGCCTCGATGACCTTCTTGACGTCGATGCCGTTCTTGTCGGCGAAGCGGGCGAACTGGTTCGCCAGGCCGATGTTCACGTCGCGGTAGGTGGTCTCCGCCAGCTTCGCCAGCTCGGACGCCTCGGCGGTGCCCAGGTCCCAGACCCCGTTGGGCTGCGCCAGGTCCTCGCGCTCGTCGAAGTCGAGGACCTGCTCGTAGAAGGCCACACCGGCGGCGGCGGACGCGTCGTCGATGCCGCCGACCAGCTTCGGGTAGCGGCGCAGGTCGGCGAAGACCCGGCCGGTGAGCACCCGCTCCGGCGAGAAGACCAGGTGGAAGTCCTTGCCGGCGGTCAGGCCGGAGCCCTCCTCCAGCATCGGCGCCCAGCGGGTACGGGTGGTGCCGACCGGCAGGGTGGTCTCGTACGAGACGAGGGTGCCCGGCTTCAGACCGGCGGCGATGGCGCGGGTGGCGGAGTCCATCCAGCCGAAGTCCGGCACCCCGTCGGCGTCCACGAACAGCGGGACGACCACGACGACGGCGTCCGACTCGGCGACCGCGGCGGCGGTGTCGGTGGTGGCGCTCAGCAGCCCGGCGCCGACCGTCTCCTTCAACAGGCGGTCCAGGTCGAACTCACCGGGGAAGGGCTCCGTGCCGGCGTTGACCAGCTCGACGACCTTCTCGTTCACATCGGCGCCGACGACCTGATGGCCCTTGGCGGCGAACTGAACCGCGAGCGGCAGACCGATCTTGCCGAGCGCGACTACACAGATCTTCATCGGGACATTTTCCTCTTCACACGGGACATCACTTGTCGCACTCGTCCGCTCACGCTCTCCTCGGGCCCCCACAGGGGCGCCGTGGTGATCATCAGCCGGCCGTTGGGAGTGGCATTCGCCGACACACGGTACGGGACCTTCTCACGCCACCGTCTGGCCAGCGGCAGCGGGGTCTCGCCGACCGCCACGGCGACCTCGTGCCGGATCCCGCCGAGCGTCAGGAACACCCGGGGGTGGGTACGGACCCGGGTGGCCGGCAGCGGGAAGGTGACGCGCAGCACGGTCCCCGTGCCGTCCTCGTCCGGCTCCCGGGTGATCAGGGCGTCGGTCGGGGGCACCGAGTCGGCGTCGGGCATCCGGCGGGCGCCGGTCTTGTCGCTCGCCTTGGAGAACGCCTTGGGGACCAGCCGCAGGGCGACCCCGGCCAGCGCCTCCGGGGTGCCGGTGACCGGCACCCGTACCGCCAGGGAGACGGCCAGGTCGTCGCCGTTCTGCTCCCAGTCGGCGGCGACCAGCCGGGTGCCGTCGGCGAGCCGCTTGGGCACGGCCTCGTCGTTCAGCCGGAACAGTTCGTCGTCCAGGCCGGCCAGCGCGTCCCGGAAGCCGGGGTAGCGGGCGTAGGCGTGCTCGCCCTCGAGGACGAAGGGCACCGCGGCACCGGGGGCCTCGGCCTCGTTCGCCTGCTTGAGCAGCCGTACGTCCCCGCGGCGGGCCAGTGCGATCCGTACCCGTGCCTGGACGCCGAGCGACTCGTTGAGCGGTTCGGTCAGGTACTCGTCGGCGAGCTGGGCGATCCCGTTGCAGAGCCGGTACTGGACGGCGCTGTCGAGGGCCGCGAAGTCGGGTCCCTGGACGAGCTTGGTCAGCTCCCAGGTGAAGTGGCGCTTCAGCACCGCGTCCCGGCGGGGACCGGCCTCGATCAGACCGGCCGTATGGCGCATGATGCGCTCGGTGCAGTGCAGCCGGGCGAGGTGGTCCGCGCGGTAGGTGATGTTCCCCGCGTCGCCGCGCTTCACCGCGTAGTAGCAGGTGTAGTCGGCGACGACGGAGATCTTCCGGGCCCGGACGCAGGCCTCGATGGTGAACGGCTGGTCGCTGCCGACCGGCAGGTCCTCCGGGAAGCGCAGCTTGTGGCGTTCGATCAGCTCCCGCCGGAACAGCTTGGTGTTGGCGAGGGTGAACGGGAGCGCCGAGTCGTAGAGGCTGATGTCCGGATCGTTGGCGCGGTAGAGCGCCTGGTGGACATAGCGCCCGTTGGTGCCGACCATCTTGCCCACCACGACGTCCGAGGTGTGGGTGTCGGCGCAGTCGACGAGTCGTTTCAGCGCCTCCTTCCCCAGATGGTCGTCGGAGCCTATGAAGAACACATAGCGGCCGGTGGCCAGGTCGAGCGCCCGGTTGCTGGGGCCCGCGGGGCCGCCCGAGTTCTCCTGGTGGACGACCTTGACGGTGTCCGGGTAGCGGGCGGCCCAGCGGTCGAGCTCTTCACCGCTGCCGTCGGTCGAACCGTCGTCGACCGCCACGATCTCCAGCTTCTTGCGGCCGATGCTCTGGTTGGTCAGCGACTCCAGGCACTCCACCAGATAGGGCATGGTGTTGTAGACGGCGATGACGACGGTGACGTCGGGCACGGTCGTCATGAGCCGCTCCCGGGCACCAGCCTGGTGTAGAGCGCGTCCAGGACCTCCGCCTGCGCCTCCCAGGTCCAGTTGTCCAGGAGTCCCGGGGTGTCGTAGGCGGCCCGGTACTTCTCCGGGTCGGCGAGCACCGCCTTGATGGCCCGGACCAGGTCGGCGACGTCCTCGGCACGGCAGACTTCGCCCTGGCCGGTGGAGCGCGTGACCTCGGACATCGTCTTCACATCGCTGACGACCAGCGGCAGCCGGGCGTGCGAGTACTCGAAGAACTTGGTGATCAGCGCGATCTCGTGGTTCGGCCAGTGGTGGATCGGTATGCAGCCGACGTTCGCCGCGGACAGGAACGGCACGACCTGCCAGTGCGGGACGTACGGCACGGCGTGCAGCCGGTCGCCGACGCCCAGCTCCTGGGCGCGGCGCAGCAGGCCCTGGATATAGCCGGCGGCGGGCGCCGGGACCACGAAGGCCATATGGACGCCGTCGAGCTGCGGCAGCGCCTCCACCATGTCGCCGAGGCCGCGCTGCGGGCCCGGGGAGCCGCTGTAGACGACCAGGGGGACGTCCGGGCCGATGCCGCACAGCTCGCGCAGGTCGGGCACGGGCTTGCCGTCCTTGGAGATCTCCTCCGCCAGCTCCTCGGCCCCGGCGGGCCGGTCGGGCGCGTTGAGGACGACCGTGGGCTGCTCCTTGAGGCCGTGGCGCTCCTTCAGCAGATCGCCGAGCCCGTCGGAGACGGTGACCACGGCGTCCGCGAAGGGGGCGTACTCGCTCTCGTGGGAGGTGTTGCCCGGGATCCAGTGGGCGTTGTCCTCCCAGGGGCGGACCCCGGGGAGGTACTCGTGGGCGTCCCAGACGAGCTTGCAGGTACGGCCCGCGGCGCGGGCGCGGATGGCGGCCCGGGCGCCGACGCCCAGCATCCGGAAGTCGTTGGCGTGGATCAGATCGGGCTTGAGGGCGTCGATCTCCTTGCCGTACGTCAGCTCGTAGTCCCAGAGCACCGGCTCCAGACGGCGCCAGGCGCGGGGGCCCTTGAGGGACTTCCAGGAGGCGGTGAAGGCACGGTCGAGGGGGCCGCGCAGGGCCCGGCCGGCCTTCTGGGCCTGGCTGGTCTGGCGGGACCGGAACCCGACCCACTTCTGGACGGCCTTGGAGACCGGGCCCGCGACCGCGAGCCGGGCCTTCTCCGCCTTGCGGAAGAGGGGCGTGCCGACGGCCTGGGGGGCGACCCGCAGGGCGGCCCGCCGGGTGGCGACATCGGCGCGCCAGGCCTTGGCCCACTGGCGGCGGTACGCGGACATGGGGCCGGGCGCGTAGGCCAGCGGACGGCGGAGCGGGGAGCGGTGCCGTTCGGCGTGGCGCTTGGCGAGGGGGGTCTTCAGCGGGAGCAGCCGTACCTCGGCGTCGCCCAGCTTCCAGGTGCGCCCGTTGCCGGAGCGGACCAGCCCGAGCAGGACGACGTCCCACCCGGCCGCGGCAGCGGACTCGGCGGCCTTCTGGACCCGGGAGTCCCCTTCGACCTTGTTGTCGACCAGCATGACGACGCGTCCCCGGGTGGTTCGGCCCGCGCCGGCATTCTGCGTTTCCATGGACAGCCTTTCTGGCCCGTTCACTTGAGGAAGTTGCTCAGAACCTGAGCCGTCCAGGTTCCGTCGTGGTACGTGCGTGCGAACTCGGCCGACTCGGCGCCGATCCGGACCGTGGCATCGCGGTCCTCGACGAGCGACTCGATGACCTTGCGCAGATCGCGGGGGGTGGCGTTGACGATCGGCAGGGCGCCGTCCGTGACGGCCTTCACCTCGTCGCTGATATAGCCCACGACGGGGCGGCCCGCGGCCATCGCCTCGACGGCGAAGGTGCCGTAGCTGCCGGTGGTGAACTGGTCCAGCACCAGGTCGCAGCTCTGCACCAGGGTGCGCATCTCGGCCCACGGGATGCCCTCGGCGAGGCGGAAGTCGATCAGGCCCTCGTCGTGGAGTTCGGTGAGGACCGGCATGATCCGGTCGGTGCCCTTGGTCCAGCGCTTGGAGGGGGCGTGCATCACGACCGGCCGCTTGCGCTCCATCAGCGGACGGTCGGTCGCCCAGGACGCCACGTCGACGACGAGCGGCGCCCAGGTGGCGGTCGGCAGGTCGTCCAGGAGGTCCGGGGTGGTGACATAGAGCGGCAGCCCGCTCTCGTCGGCGATCCGCCGGTTGGTCTCGGCCTTGGCCTGGAGCTTCTTCGCGATGCCGTCGGGGGCGTCGTGGAAGAGGGAGTACTCGTGCCGCTCCATGTGCTTGCCGGGGTGGCGGATCTCGCTGCCGTGCGCCAGCAGCGCGACCTTGATCCTGGCCTGGCGGAGCGCGGCGAGGTCACCGGCGATGTTGACGCCGTTGAGATGGCCGAAGACCGGCATGAAGGCGTCGACCAGCAGATGGGTGTAGCGGCCGATGATCCGCTGCACCTGCTCGGTCTGGACGGCCAGCTCCGGCAGCCGGGTGGCGTCGACGTAGACGTCCGCCGGGTAGTCGAAGGACTGCGGCAGCTTGTTCATCACGACTTCGGCGGACACGTCGGGGCTGACCCGGGTGATCGCCTGGGCGTACGCGGCGCCCTGGCCCGCGTAGTTCGCGGGGCCGAGCCCGAGCTTGATCTTGGTGCCGCGGAGCTTGCGCCAGGTCGGCGCGGCGTCGCCGGACGAGGGGGCGGGGGCCGCGGTGGTGGCGGGGCCCTCCTGCGCGGTCCACGAGGTCCCGGACTCGGCCGGGGGCGGCGTCTTGCCGGACAGGTCGCGGTAGAGCTTGAGGAGCTTGCCGCTCTGCGCCTCCCAGGACAGGTCCGTGAGGATGTCCTCGGTGATGCGGTCGGCGAGCGCCTTCCGGTTCTCCATGGCGCGGCGGGCGGCGCCCGCGAAGGTCTTCGGGTCGTCCCAGGTGAAGACCTCGCCGATGCGGTGCTCCTCGACGTACGCCTTGACGACCTTCACATCGCTGGTGACCAGCGGCAGCCCGGCCTGGAGGTACTCGGAGACCTTGGTGGGCAGGGAGACCTCGGTGTTGGGCACCTTGCGGAACGGGGTGAGGCCGAGGTCCGCGGAGGCCAGGTAGTTGGCGACCTCGTGCTGGGGGACGTACGGCACCAGGTGGATACGGTCGCGTACGCCGAGGCTCTCGGCCCGCTGGAGCAGGCCCTCCAGCAGCGGGGTGACCCGGCCGACGACCAGGGCGAGGTGGTAGCCGGGCAGCTCGGGCAGGCCGTCGATCACGGCGTCGACACCGCGCTCCGGGCCGATCCAGCCCGAGTACACCATCAGCGGTACATCGGGGCCGAGCCCGCAGGCCTGGCGCACCGAGGAGCGGGAGGTGCCGCTACCGATGACCTCACGGACCGGGGAGTTGCCGACGACCACCGGCAGCTTCCGGAGCTTGTGGTCCTTCTTCAGCAGCTCGGCCATCTGCGTGGAGACGGTGACGACGGCGTCGGCGCGGCGGATGAACTCGGCCTCCACCGCGGGCAGCGCGTACTTCTGGTGCGGATTGGGCCATTCGACGCCCTTGATGTACTCATGGGCGTCGTAGAGCCAGGCGCACTTGCGGCCCTGGGCCCGGAGCCGGGCCGCGCTGCGGCCGGCCGTGACGATCATGGTGGCGTCGTTGGCGTGGATGACGTCCGGCTTCAGCTTCTCGATGACCGGGCCGAAGGCCAGGTCGAGATCGACGATCTGGGGCCAGTCCAGCCGCCAGTCGCCGACCGGTCCGGCGTCCTTGGGGTGGCTGCGGCGCTGCTCCCAGCGGAAGGCCTTGACCCGCAGCCGGTGCACGGTCCGGCGGGCCCGCAGCAGCACCTTGAGGGAGGTCCGCCGGGAGGAGCCGACCCAGCTCGTCTCGGCCGACCGCTGCCGGGCCCAGTCGTGGTACGTCGCGGTGTAGCTCTTCAGCGCCGCCGGGTCGTTGATCCGGAACTGCGTCGCGGCCGCCCGTACCGCATGGTTCTTGCGCGCCTTGACGGCCCGGAGGAAGTCGGTGCCGACGGGGATCCGGATCACGTCGACGGAGCCCATCCTGGTGCGCTGGACTCGCTTGGTGTCGCTCCTGCCGATCAGCGTGACGTCCCACCCGTCGCGGGCCGCGGCGATGGCGGTCTTCTGGACCCGCGAGTCGCCGGTGATTCCGTTGGCGACGATGACCGCGAGCCGCGGTCGCCGGGCAGGGGCTTGCATGACGTACTTCCTCCGTGGGAGCCATGGGGTCGGCGTCCCGGCCGCCGGTGGGACGGCCGGGAACCGTTGGTCAGCGATGGTCGGGTCGCTGCGGACGGCTGGTCGACCGGGTCAGCCGTTGCCGGGGGACGCCGGTCCGCCCGTCTCGCCGAAGGTGACCGTGACACCGGACGCGGCCGATTCGAGGACGGCTGCGGCTACCTCGACCGTACGCGTTCCCTCCCGCAGTGTGCAGATGTCGTCGGACTTTCCGAGAACAGCATCGCGGAACAGCTCGTGCTCGACGAGCAGCGGCTCGCGCTTGGGGATCGCGTAACGGATCATGTCGCCCTCGGCGACCCCGCGGAACGCCTGGAGGGCCTCCCACTCGGTGGCCAGCGCGGCGTTCGAGTAGAAGGTGAGGTCGGCGGTGAGGGTGTCGGCGATGAAGCAGCCGCGCTCGCCGGTGACCGAGGTGAAGCGCTCCTTCATCGGGGAGAGCCAGTTCACCAGGTGATTGACCATCGTGCCGTCGGAGAGCTGACCGACCGCGGAGACCATGTCCTCGTGGGCCCGGCCCGACTTGGAGACGGTGCGCGCGGCGATCGAGGTGTAGCGCTGGCCGGTCACCCAGCCGGTGAGGTCGATGTCGTGGGTGGCCAGGTCCTTGACCACGCCGACATCGGCGATCCGGTGCGGGAAGGGGCCCTGGCGGCGGGTGACGACCTGGTAGACGTCGCCCAGCTCGCCCGCCTCCAGGCGCTGGCGCAGGGAGCGGAGCGCCGGGTTGCAGCGCTCGATGTGGCCGACGCCCGCGACCAGACCGCGGGACTCGAAGGCCTCGACGAGCCGGTGCGCGCCCTCGACGGTGTCCGCGACGGGCTTCTCGATGAGCGCCCCGATACCGGCGGCGGCCAGCTTCAGCCCGACCTCCTCGTGGAGGGCGGTGGGGCAGGCGATGACCGCGTAGTCGACACCCGCCTCGATGAGCTGCTCGACCTCGGCCAGCACGGGGGCGCCCTGCGCCCAGCCGTTCTTGTCGCCCATCGGGTCGACGACACCGACGAAGTCGACGCCCTCCAGGCCGGCGAGGACCCGGGCGTGGTGGCGGCCCATGGAGCCGAGGCCGATCAGACCGGCCCGCAGGCCGGGGACACCCTGGGTGGTCACAGGTTCTCTCCAAGCTCGTTCACGGCGGCGACGATGCGGTCGAGGTCGTCACGGGACAGCGACGGGTGCACCGGCAGGGACACGACCTCGGCGGCGGCCTGCTCGGTCACCGGCAGGTCCCAGTTGCGGCCGGCCTTCTGGTCGGGCTCCCAGAACGGCTTCAGCCGGTGGATCGGGGTCGGGTAGTAGACGGCGTTGCCGACCCCGGCCTCGGTGAGCTTCGCCATCGCGGCGTCCCGGGCCCCGGCACCGCCGGCCACCCGGATCGTGTACTGGTGGTAGATGTGGCGGGCGCCCTCGGCGACGACCGGCGTGGTGATGCCCGGGGCGCTGATGTGCTCGCTGAGGTACGCGGCGTTGGCGATGCGCTGCTCGGTCCAGCCCGGCAGTCGGCCCAGCTGGACCCGGCCGACGGCGGCGGCGACATCGGTGAGCCGCATGTTGCAGCCGACGATCTCGTTCGCGTACCGCTGCTCCATGCCCTGGTTGCGCAGCAGGCGCAGGGTGCGGGCGATCTCCGCGTCCCCGGTGGAGATCATGCCGCCCTCCAGGGAATGCATGTTCTTCGTCGGGTAGAAGCTGAAGGTGCCGCCCGCGCCGAAGGCGCCGACGGGGGTGCCGTTGAGGGCGGCGGCGTGCGCCTGGCAGGCGTCTTCGACGACGGCCAGCTTGTGCTTGTCGGCGATCGCCATGATGCGGTCCATGGCGGCCGGGTGGCCGTAGAGGTGGACCGGCATGATCGCGGCGGTGCGCGGGGTGATCGCGGCCTCGACGGCGGCCGGGTCCAGACAGTACGTCTCGGGGTCGATGTCGGCGAACACGGCGTCGGCACCCACGAGGCGGACCACGTTGGCGGTCGCGGCGAAGGAGAACGAGGGGACGATCACCTCGTCGCCGGGGCCGATGTTCAGGGCCATCAGCAGCAGGTGCAGCGCGGAGGTGCCGGAGTTCACGGCGACGCAGTGGCGGCCGTCGACCAGCTCGGAGAAGCCCTCTTCGAAAGCGGCGACCTCGGGGCCCTGTACGACCCGGCCGCTGCGCAGTACGCGGACGGCGGCCTCGATCTCCTCTTCACCGATGACCGGGCGGGCAGCGGGGATGGGCTGCCTGTTGCTGCTGCTCGTCATGGACGTCCTCCTAGAACACCAAGAGCTGTCTGTGGCAGGAGGTCTGGAGAATGAGCGGACGTCATCTGTGCGGCCGCGCACACCCCATCCGGCGCTAGCCGACGCCCTACCGAGGATCTGGACCGAGTTCTGTTAGCCGAACCGGGCCGGTCACCCACCGTAGTGTCCGGGACTGGATCCTCACCCGGCAGCGACCGCCGTCACATTATCAGGGATTTCGGACCCCTTTTCGGGGACGTTCAGGCGTCCCCGGCATCAATTCGGCGACAATCACAGTGTTCCGTCCCGCGGCTGTGGGACGGAACACTGTGATTCATCAAAAGGCCGGGAACCGTTGGGCTCCGGGCCGCGTCGGGGTCACCCCTCGGTGACCGCCGTCACCGTCGCGGGCGCCGACTTCTCGGCCGCGGCGGTCTTCTTGGCGGTTGCCTTCTTCGCGGTCGTCTTCTTCGCCGCGCTCTTCTTGGCCGCCGTCTTCTTGGTGGCGGCCTTCTTCGCGGTGACCTTCTTCGCGGTCTTGCGGGCCGCCTTCTTGGCCGGGGCGGACGCCTCGTCGGAGCCGTCGCCCGCGGTGCCCTCCGAGGCGGTGCCGATCACGACGACCGCGCCGGACTCGTCCGCCGGGGAACCGGCCGGAGCGGTGACCTTGCGGACCACCCGGCGGCGCGCCCGCGGGGGTGCGGCGGCCTCCGGAGCGGCGGCCGGGGCCGGCTCGGACGCTTCCGCCGGGGCGGCGGGCGCCTCGGCGGCCGCCGGGGCATCGGCGGCCTTCGCCACGACGACGACCTCCGCCTCCGGCGCGTCGGCGGCCTTCGGCGAACCGGCGGGGGCGGACGCCTTGCGGGTCGCCCGGCGGCGGCCGCGGCCGGCCGGGGCCGCCTCGGCGGCCTCGGCGGCCTCGGGGACAGCGGCGGCCTCGGGCTGCCGCGGCTCCTCCGCGACGGGGGCCTCGGCGGCCTCCCGGACGGGAGCCGCCACCTCGGTCTCCGGAGCGGACACCGGCTCGGCGGCCTTCGGCTCCGCGGCCTTCGGGGCACCGCCGGGCGCGGACGCCCTGCGGGTGGCACGGCGGCGGCCGCGGCCGCGCTGGGCGGCCGCCTCCGCCTCGGCGGCGCTGCTGTACAGCTCCTCGTCCGGTACGAAGGCGGGCTCGGCGAGCGCCACCGGCTCGGCGACCTCGGCGGCGACCTCCTCGGCCGTCTCGTGCTCGTGCTCGTGGACCTCGGCCGCGTGGTCGTGCGCCGTGGCGTCGCCGCCGCGGCCGCGCTTCTTGGACCGCTTGCCGCCGCCACCGCCCCCGGCGGACGACGCCTGGTCCATATGGACGATCACGCCGCGGCCGTTGCAGTGGACACAGGTCTCGGAGAAGGACTCCAGCAGGCCCTGGCCGACCCGCTTGCGGGTCATCTGGACCAGGCCCAGCGAGGTGACCTCGGCGACCTGGTGCTTGGTCCGGTCCCGGCCCAGGCACTCCAGCAGCCGTCGCATCACCAGATCGCGGTTGGACTCCAGCACCATGTCGATGAAGTCGACGACGACGATGCCACCGAGGTCGCGCAGCCGCAGCTGGCGCACGATCTCCTCGGCCGCCTCCAGGTTGTTCCTGGTGACGGTCTCTTCGAGATTGCCGCCCTGACCGGTGAACTTACCGGTGTTGACGTCGATCACGATCATGGCTTCGGTCTTGTCGATCACCAGCGAGCCGCCGCTGGGCAGCCAGACCTTGCGGTCCAGCGCCTTCATCAGCTGCTCGTCGATGCGGTAGGTGGCGAAGACGTCGACCTCGCTCGTCCAGCGCTGGAGCCGGTCCGTCAGATCGGGCGCCACGTGCGCGACATAGCCGTGGACGGTCTGCCACGCCTCGTCACCACTCACGATGACCTTGGAGAAGTCCTCGTTGAAGATGTCGCGGACGACCCGGACGGTCATGTCCGGCTCACCGTAGAGCAGCGTCGGCGCGTTGCCGGTCTTCGCCTTCTTCTTGATGTCCTCCCACTGCGACTGGAGGCGCTCGACGTCGCGGCGCAGCTCGTCCTCGCTGGCGCCCTCGGCGGCGGTGCGCACGATGACGCCCGCGTCCTCGGGGACGATCTTCTTGAGGATGGTCTTCAGCCGGGCCCGCTCGGTGTCGGGCAGCTTGCGGCTGATACCGGTCATCGAGCCCTCGGGCACATAGACCAGGTAGCGGCCGGGCAGGGAGACCTGGCTGGTGAGCCGGGCGCCCTTGTGGCCGATCGGGTCCTTGGTGACCTGGACCAGCACGGACTGGCCGGACTTCAGCGCGGCCTCGATACGGCGGGGGCCGTGGGCCATGCCGAGCGCCTCGAAGTTGACCTCGCCGGCGTAGAGCACGGCGTTGCGGCCCTTGCCGATGTCGACGAAGGCGGCCTCCATCGACGGCAGGACGTTCTGCACCTTGCCCAGGTAGACATTGCCGACGTACGAGGTCGACTGCTCCTTGTTGACGTAGTGCTCGACGAGGACGTTGTCCTCCAGCACGCCGATCTGGGTGCGCTCGCCGCTCTGGCGGACGACCATAACGCGCTCGACGGCCTCGCGGCGGGCGAGGAACTCGGCCTCGGTGATGATCGGGACCCGGCGGCGGCCCTGCTCCCGGCCCTCGCGGCGGCGCTGCTTCTTCGCCTCCAGACGGGTGGAGCCCTTGATGGACTGAACCTCGTCGGAGGCCTCCTCGCGGGTCCGGGTCCGGGGTTCGCGGACCTTGACGACCGTACGCTCGGGGTCGCCGGCGCCCGGCTCCTCGTCGGTGGCGGACTCACCGCTGCGACGGCGGCGGCGGCGACGGCGGCGGCTGCCCGCGGTGGAGCCGCCGGCCTCGTCGTGCTCGGCGTCCTCGTCGGACTCCTCCGCTTCGTCGGCGTCCTCGTCGGCCGGGGCGCCTTCGTCGGTCTGCTCCGCGAGCTCCGCCTGCTCGGACAGCTCGCCACGACGGCGGCGGCGGCCGCCACGGCGGCGGCGGCGCGAGGGGCGGTCCTCGTACTCGTCGTGCTCGTCCGCCTCGGCGTCCACCTCGGTGTCCGCCTCGGCCTCGGGCTCCGCCGGCTCGTCGGCGGCAGGCTCCGCGGACCGGGCGGCCCGCTCGGCCTGCGCCGGCTGCTCGGGGGCCTCGGCGCGGCGACGGCGGCGACGGCGGCCGGACGGCTCGGCGGCCGGGGCGGCGGCTTCCACCGGCTCGGCAACGGCCTCGGCCTCGGCGGGCTCCTCCGTCTCCTCGGCCTCGTCGGTGACGGGCTCCTCGTACGCCTCGTCCTCGTAGACCACGGCGGCCGCGGCGGCGGCCGTCTCCGGGGTCTGGAACATCGGCTCGGCGAAGACGGGGGCCTGGAAGACGGCGACGGCGGGCCGGGCGGCGCGGCGCGCGGAGGGCTCGTCGTTCCGGGCCTTCTCGGCGGTGAACTGCGGCGCCACGACACGGCGGCGGCCACGGCCGCGGACGGCCGCGGTCTCGGCGGCGGCGACCTGGTCCTCGTGGGCGGTGATCTCGGCGACGGCGTCGCCGGGCAGCTTCTCGCCGCTGCCGTCGGCCTCGGGCGCGGCCGGGGCGGCGGCGGTGACCTTACGGGTGGCCCGACGGCGCGCACGCGGCGCAGGAGCCTCCTCGACGGCAGCCTCGGCCACCGGCTCGGCAACGACCTCGGCCGCTACTTCGGCAACCGGCGCGGCAGCAGCCTCGGGGGCGGTGGCCTTACGGGTGGCCCGGCGGCGCGCACGCGGCGCGGGCGCCTCCTCGACGGGGGCCTCGGCCACCGGCTCGGCAGCAGCTTCAGCGGCAACCTCGGCAACCGGCTCGGCAGCCGTCGCCTTACGCGTCGCCCGGCGACGGGCACGCGGCGCGGGCGCCTCCTCGGCGGCAGCCTCCACCACCGGCTCGGCGGCAACCTCGGCGACCGGCTCGGCGGCGGTGGCCTTACGGGTGGCCCGGCGACGGGCACGCGGCGCGGGCGCCTCCTCGACGGGAGCCTCAGCCACCGGCTCGGCAGCAGCCTCGGCGGCAACCTCGGCGACCGGCTCGGCAGCAGCCTCGGCGGCGGTGGCCTTACGGGTGGCGCGACGGCGCGCACGCGGCGCGGGCGCCTCCTCGACGGCAGCCTCAGCCACCGGCTCGGCAGCAGCCTCGGCGGCTACTTCGGCGACCGGCTCGGCGGCGGTGGCTTTACGCGTGGCCCGGCGGCGCGCACGCGGCGCGGGCGCCTCCTCGGCGGCAGCCTCGGCCACCGGCGCGGCGGCAGCCTCGGCGGAGCCGTCGGCGTTGGCCGCGGCGGGCGGTCCCGCGGGGCGGGAGGCGGCGCGGCGCCGGCGCGGCGGCAGCGTGTCGCTCGGGCTGTTGTTCGGTTCGGGGGTGGTCCCGGCGGTACCGGGTTCGTTCGACTCGTGCATGCGGGCGGTTCTCCCGTCACGCTCCCGGGCGGACGCGCTCACGGTCCGGCCTTGGTCCGCGCGAGGCGCGGTGATGCCGTCCGGGGCGGGGCCGCCGCACGGGAGCTTCTGTCTGGCTCGCCGGTTCCGCACGCGATGTACGTACGGCCTGGCGAAAGTCTGGTGGTCTTTCGCGGCCCGGCCCGGGCGGCTCAGGTAGCCGAGGGCCGTGCTGCGACGACGCTCCGGTCGCGGCGGGACCGGACCGGTGTCCCCGGGGCGGGGACGGCCTCGCGTCCGTCGAGGGGAGGCGGGCCCGCGGCCATGGTCAGGCCGGGACCGTCTCGCGGTCGACTGCGAGCGGGTCGGTCACCGTGCCGGACTCCTCGTCGAAGAGCCCCTGCGCCAGCCTGGTCACCGCTGCGGGGACCGGCGGCGCCAGGTCGGCCACAGCGCGGAGACCGGACAGGACGTCGTCGGGTCGTACGGCAGGCGTCACGTGCCGTACTACCAGCCGCAGTATCGCACAGGGAGCGCCCGAGGGCCCATCGACCTGTGGAGGAAGGGCTTCGAGGGCCGCTACCGCGCCCCGTGCGTCGAAGGTCCGCAGACCGTTCTTGGTACGCCGTTCGACCTCGACCGCCTCGGCGGCGAGGAAGGCCGCGACGGCGGCCCCGGCCTCCTCGACGGCAACGCCGTCGAGCCGCAGCTCCCAGACGGAAGCGGTGAGCCGGTCGGCGAGTCCCGGGGTACGGGCCTCGACCGCGTCGACGATGTCGAGGCCGTCGGGCAGCGACTCGTCGAGCAGCTCGCGCAGCACCGCGGGGTCGCGGTGCTTGGTGAGGGCGATCTCCAGATACTCGGCCTCGCTGCCGGTACCGGTGGGGGCGGCGTTGGCGTACGACACCTTGGGATGCGGGGTGAAGCCCGCCGAGTACGCCATGGGCACCTCGGCCCGGCGCAGCGCCCGCTCGAAAGCGCGCTGGAAGTCTCGGTGGCTGGTGAACCGGAGGCGGCCGCGTTTGGTGTAGCGCAGTCGGATGCGCTGTACCGCGGGTGCGGGCGGCGGGCCTTCGGGCTGTCGCTTGCCCAGTGGTTCTTCTCCTCGGTGCGGGGCGGTCGCGGTGGCGCCGCCCTCGGAATGCTGGGTGTCCCGTGGGGGCCTGGACCCGGCTCGCACCCGCTGTGCGCGGGGCTGGGGCACTCCCTCCGGGCTATCGCCAGGGGGTACCCCCACCCGCGTAGGCGGGGTCGGATCCGGCCGCCGCTGTCGGTGACAGTCGTTCTCCTACCCAGAGTACGCGCCGGGACCCCCACCGGTTCCCCAGGTTCCGGTTGTGGTCCGCCGGGCCCGTCGCGACGGCGGGCCCGGCGGACCGTTCCGGCGCTACTTGACCACGGTCAGCGGGAGCAGCTTCTTGCCCGTGGGGCCGATCTGGATCTCGGTGCCCATCTGGGGGCAGACACCGCAGTCGAAGCACGGCGTCCAGCGGCAGTCCTCGACCTCGGTCTCGTCGAGGGCGTCCTGCCAGTCCTCCCAGAGCCAGTCCTTGTCGAGACCGGAGTCGAGGTGGTCCCAGGGAAGGACCTCCTCGTAGGTGCGCTCCCGGGTGGTGTACCAGTCGACGTCCACCCCGAACTCCGGCAGCGTCTTGCCGGCGCAGGCCATCCAGCGGTCGTACGAGAAGTGCTCGCGCCAGCCGTCGAAGCGGCCGCCGTCCTCGTACACGGCGCGGATGACGGCCCCGATCCGGCGGTCGCCGCGGGAGAGCAGGCCCTCGACGATGCCGGGCTTGCCGTCGTGGTAGCGGAAGCCGATGGAGCGGCCGTACTTCTTGTCGCCGCGGATCTTGTCGCGGAGCTTCTCCAGCCGGGCGTCGGTGGCCTCGGCGGAGAGCTGCGGGGCCCACTGGAAGGGGGTGTGCGGCTTGGGCACGAAGCCGCCGATGGAGACCGTGCAGCGGATGTCGTTGGAGCCGGAGACCTCACGGCCCTTGGCGATGACACTGACCGCCATATCGCCGATCTGGAGGACGTCCTCGTCGGTCTCGGTGGGCAGCCCGCACATGAAGTAGAGCTTGACCTGGCGCCAGCCGTTGCCGTAGGCGGTGGCGACCGTCCGGATCAGGTCCTCCTCCGAGACCATCTTGTTGATGACCTTGCGCATCCGCTCGGAGCCGCCCTCGGGGGCGAAGGTGAGCCCGGAGCGGCGGCCGTTGCGGGTCAGCTCGTTGGCGAGGTCCACATTGAAGGCGTCGACCCGGGTCGACGGGAGGGAGAGGCCGATCTTGTCCTCTTCGTACCGGTCGGCGAGTCCCTTGGCGACCTCGCCGATCTCCGAGTGGTCGGCGCTGGACAGCGAGAGCAGGCCGACCTCCTCGAAGCCGGTCGCCTTGAGGCCCTTGTCGACCATCTCACCGATACCGGTGATGCTGCGCTCCCGCACCGGGCGGGTGATCATGCCGGCCTGGCAGAAGCGGCAGCCGCGGGTGCAGCCGCGGAAGATCTCCACGGACATCCGCTCGTGGACGGTCTCGGCGAGCGGCACGAGGGGCTGCTTGGGGTAGGGCCACTCGTCGAGGTCCATGACGGTGTGCTTGGAGACCCGCCACGGGACGCCGGAGCGGGTGGGCACGACCCGGCCGATGCGTCCGTCGGGCAGGTACTCCACGTCGTAGAAGCCGGGGACGTACACCCCGCCGGTCTTCGCCAGGCGGAACAGCACCTCCTCGCGGCCGCCGGGGCGGCCCTCGGCCTTCCAGGCGCGGACGATCTCGGTGATGTCGAGCACCGCCTGCTCGCCGTCGCCGATGACGGCGCAGTCGATGAACTCGGCGATGGGCTCGGGGTTGAAGGCCGCGTGGCCGCCCGCGAGCACGATCGGGTCGTCGATGCCGCGGTCCTTCGCCGCCAGCGGGATGCCCGCCAGGTCGAGGGCGGTCAGCATGTTCGTGTAGCCGAGTTCGGTGGAGAAGCTCAGGCCGAAGACGTCGAAGGCGCCCACCGGCCGGTGCGAGTCGACGGTGAACTGCGGGACGCCGTGCTCCCGCATCAGCGCCTCCAGGTCGGGCCAGACGCTGTACGTCCGCTCGGCGAGCACACCCTCGCGCTCGTTGAGTACCTCGTAGAGGATCATGACGCCCTGGTTGGGCAGTCCGACCTCGTACGCGTCC